>NZ_CP088245.1:4280000-4580000 GCF_021117275.1 Metabacillus sp. B2-18 | reverse complement strand
CTTACCGAGATTATGCAAGCGGTTGGGATTCAAAGTTAGCATTGAATGCATATCTACAAAGTATGTACTATTTATACTATACAATAGCGTTTCTACGAAAGGTGGGACGCTTTTTTTATTGGAGGAGAAAAATAAAATGAAGAAACTGCTCACGATCTTTTTCATAACTAGCATTTCTTTTGGACTTATTATGGGCCTTTTGTTTCAAGAACTGGAACTAGGAATTACGGTAGGTTTCTTTTTTGGATTAGCAATGGCTGTCATGATAGGAATCATTAACAAAATTTCAATGAAGTCAATTGGAGAATCAGGAACTAGTAGTGTGAAGCAGGAAAAAGTAATTGAATTAACTCTGCCATGCAAGCCTGTCTTTGAGCTATGTAAAAAGGCGGTGCTTTCGATTAAAGGTGCAAAAATCACTTATGAAAATGAGCAGGAAGGTATTATCCGCGCTAAAACAGCAGTAAACGCCCTAACCTGGGGAGATACAATTGTGGTTAATGTTGAGAAGATCAATGCGGAAAATTCTAAGGTACATATACAAAGTAAGCCTGCTGTTCCAACTACTGTTGTGGATTATGGGAAAAACTTGAAGAATGTAAAGGCGATTTCTAGTTATTTAATGGATACTCAAAAAAATATTACATTATAAATTTAAGGATATAAAAATAAAATAATTCAAATTTTTGGAATTGGGTATTTGTAATCATGAAATATTGGGTATTACGACCTGTTTTGCTATTCGCCCTCCCAATTTTACAAAATATTTATTTTCAAATCCCTTACAATTTTAGTAAAATAGAAGTGTTAAAGGAGGGTATGATGATTCGATCAAACTATGAAATATCCGATATAGTAGCATACCTAATTGATCCTAAGAACAAAGAAGAACTAGAACAAATACTTTTAAATCGCTCATGCCTGCTTTATGTAGATGAGATAGCACAAAAAGCAATAAAAGATGTACTTTTAGAAACCATATAAAAAGGAGAGATTGGAATGAATCCAACAGTTGAGCAAACAGTTAATTACCTAAGAAACAATGAGACAGAAAAGCAAGCGGTTTTAGCAGGTACAGCTTCTTTAGTGAAAGTAACGAAGGAAGAGACTCTTCAGGTTATTAAAATGATTAAAGATCATAGTAAAGTGTCACTATCTAAATTCTGGATGTAATCATCATATGCTTTTAAAGCATAAAGGAGTTATTTAGAAGCAAAGTGAATATAAGACAGTCAAGAGTGTTCTTCACCATTGCAGTAATCATCTTCCTATCAATTGTTGCCTATACTACAGTTTTTATAACTATGCACCCTTATATCGGGGCAAGGGTTACAAATGATCCAGATAAACCAGTTAAAGTTGTTGAGTTAGAACCAAGTTCAATAGCGGAAGAATCTGGACTCAAACCCGGAGATATTATACTTTCAGTCAATGGTAAAGATCCACATAATTATAAACTAGTAAATAAATATGAAAGAATTGAACAATCAGATCGAATAAGCGTCCTAAAAACAAATGGTGAAATAGAAGATTTTCATTTTGATTATACGTTTGATTTGCAAACCGTATTTCAAATTATCGTACCATCTATTGTCGCTATTTTAGTGCTTTATGCATGCTTCCATATCTATAATACAACAGAAAATGGCTTAAATCGCCCTTCATTCTACCTCATTATTTTTCTACTGGATCTCTCAGTTGCATATTTTAGTGGTGGAGGATCTACTAGAGGAGAGGTACTACTTAGAAATTTAAATCTTGTTACTTTTCTATCTGTTCCAGTATTATTCTTACAGTTTATCTACCATTACTTTTCAGATATTGGAAAGGTGTGGTTTAGCAAATGGTGCTATAAGATAGGATATTTTGTAGTTATCCTAAATGTACTGATTGAGCAAATGATATTTGTAGAATTTGCTTATCAGAAATCTATAAACTTATTGTCATTTTTTATCCTATATGTAATTGGATTTATTGTAATGGTTTTAGGATTAAGACGTATAGATTATAGGGTACAAAAATATCTAATTAAAGTGCTGCTTATTTCAAATATCATTGCCATTACACCGTTTGTTATTTTTTATGTTATTCCATATGTATTGTTTAGGGTTTATATTTTTCCTCCGATTATATTAGCTGGATTCCTAATAATTATCCCAACAGCGTTAGTTTATCAATTTTTAGCTGACAAAATTCATGATATCGATTTTGTTATTGGGCGAGTACGCTATTACTTTCTTATAGGATTAATTCCTGGATTACTTAGTATTTCTGTAGTTGCGATGACAAAAGGTAATAACCCTATTTTATATTCAATCAGGTTATTTGTATTTTTCATATTTATCTATATGCTAACGTTTTACTATAAGGAAATATTAGACAGCAAATTAAACCGTTTTTCTGAAAAGAAAAATTATCAACAGAGTATCTTTCGCTATACAGAAAGTCTAAGGAATGCAAATAATATTAGTCAGGTAATGGATGAACTCAAGAAAACAATACTAGATATCACACTAGTTAGTGATATTTACCATGTTGAAATTGGCAAGGATTCTATTTTACTGAGTGAGCTTGCTCAAGATATCCTAGAATATGAAGAAGAAATTAAGAAATGTAATAGAACTGTAGGGCAGATTATCGAAGTTAATAGAGGATTTATTATCAATGTAGGTGAAGTGGATAAAAACTTCTACTTACTTGTATGTACTTCCAAAATAAACACACCGATCTTAACAAGAGACGAACTCTCTTATCTAAAAACCCTTGCTTATTACACACATGTAACGCTTGAGAACTTTTTAAAGATTGAAAACCTCATGTCATATCTTGAAAACTTGGAGCATTCAAAGGAAGAGTCAAACCCAATTTGGCTTAACCGAGTACTCTATAAACTAGAAGAAAAACAAAGATCAGAGGTTGCGAAGGACCTTCATGATTCAGTTTTACAAGACTTGCTTTCTCTTCAAAAGAATTTTGAAAGAGCGAGTGAATGGTATATAAGTGGTAATGATGTAAGTACTGATGAGATAAATAAAATGATGAATCATATCACGAAGGTTATTAAGACAACTAGAGAAACATGCTATGAATTAAGACCGAATGTTTTATATGATCTAGGGTTAAAAAAGGGTTTGGAAAAGTTAATTTATCAACATGAAGAAAACCATCAAATGACGGTTAACTTAAATATTAACAACCTTAAGGAACCTGAGGATTTAGATGTACAATTAAATATCTATCGAATTGTTCAAGAGCTGTTAAACAATGCGGCTAAGCATTCTGAGGCTTCACATATTAACCTTATCCTAGTTAATATTAAAGAGGTATTGGTTATTCATTATGAAGACAATGGTGTTGGCGCTGGTGCTGATACAATATTTTCCAAGGAGAGCAGTATGGGGTTATCAGGTATTCGTGAGAGAGTTGCGCTGTTAAACGGAACAATGAAGATAGATACGAACCCTGGTGACGGATTTAAAGTTATCATTGAAATATAAAAAAGATAACCTACACTTGCCATGAGACAAGGAGGTTATCTTTCCTATTTATAAGAGTCCTTCAGATTTTGCGATTAAAACGGCTTCTGCTCGTGACGATACATTCAACTTATTAAATATCTCAGTAATGGAATACTCAACAGTTCGTTTACTCACGAAAATTTTATCTGCAATCTCCTGATTCGTTAGACCTTCTCCTAATAATTCTAGGATTTTACGCTCGCGTTCTGTATAACCAACCTTCTCTCTTGGTGGCTTTGTGGAGGTCTTAAGAGATCTTTTACAAAGCTCTAATGACATCACAATATTCCCATTAAGAACATGGTTAATATAAGTAACAATATTTTGTTTTGTAGTATTTTTATTAATAGCTCCGTAAATCCCATTCTTTACAGCTTCTACAAAATAATCCTCAATATCATATCCCGTGTAAATAATGATTTTGCAATTAGGCTGATCCTTCAGAATGAGTTTGGACACTTCAATTCCGTTTTGTTCCAGGCCTAAATTTATATCCATCAAGATAACATCATACTTTGAGTAATCTTTGTCCTTAATCAAATCGATAGAAAAAGGGGGTGACAAAGTATCAACAAAGATGTCATCACACGTTTCTAATATTGCCTTTGTACCTTCTGTTACTGCAATATGATCATCTACAACTAATACATTAACCATTGAAAATCACCCTCGTTCATCAGCTCTTTTTCAAGTATACACCAAATCTGCGGACAAGGGGACAGGTCCCTTGTCTCACTAAATTAACGGATTTTGGCAAGTGGATAGGGACAAAGAACCTGTCCCTCTGTCCGTTTTTTGGTAGCAGTATTGTAAATTCATTGTGGGCACCGAATTCTTAGAAAAAGGGTGCTTATAGAGGTAGAAAGCCCATTTGAGTAGGTCTCGAATGGGCTTTCTGTATGTGCAAAATGATGAAAAAGGTTCTAAACGCAAGCTGAAATATGTATAGAGTGATCAAAAAGGGTAATAGGTCATTCGTACTCTATTCAACCTAGTTCCGTCCATGTATGATATAGGAAAAAACTGGAGACGGAGACGACCACATGACGAATAAAAAAATAATTTACTTCATAGCTATTTTCATTTTGTGCCTTGTATCCTGGGTCATCTACTCACTAAATCAACCCCCTGAGTGGGAAGGATACTCTCAAAATAAGGACTGGAAAACAACGTTCAAGGATGAACGAAGCCCTAAAGGCTTTTGGAATGGTAACCTTACTTGGAACGGAAAAGAAACAGTCACTATTTCAAATGTTATCCTTACTAAAAACGGAACAGAACTACATTCGGTAGACAGTAAAGAAGAAGTAGAAAACGGTCATAACTACAATTACCTAACAACAACTGAAACCATAGAAAATAAAAAAGATGAAGTGTTATTAACGATAAATTGGAACGACAAAAATGGAAGTTATGAAGAGGTTATACGATTAGAGCCTAAAATAAGGTATTTTGTAGTTCCTTTGTTTTAGGGTGCCTGGTGTATTAGATAATAATGTCGAATAGTCTTTAAATAAAAAAAGACCCCAGTGTTCTCCATGTTGTAAGATTAAAGTACCTGACAGGGAACCTCATTCTATCAACCAACACGGAGGAGAAACACATGGGGTTAAAAAACAAAAACTATATTAATAATATACAAGGAAGAAAAGGTAGTCAATTCAGTTCACAACTTAGAGGACTAAATTTAGAAAAAGTTTTAATTGTAGCGATCGATGCGGCAAAGTATTTTCAAAAGGCTCTTATCTGTAATTACTTTGGTGATGTTATAGAAAAACCATTTTTCTTTGGGATAAACGAGGTAGGAATAAAGGATATATGCTCGAGGATTAAAAAGGCAGAAAAAGAACTCCAGGCAGAAAAACTGTTGATTGGAGTGGAAGTTACTGGTCATTATTATGAGGACATTGTAAAAGAATTAAGTAAGTTTGGATATCATGTGACTTTAATAAATGCAGCGACAACTCATGAGGAAAGAGCTAGCGCTCTAAATTGGAGTAAAACAGATGACCTCGACCTTTACGCTATCGCTCATGCCTTAATGCAAAATAAAGGTATGGAAAACAAATTACCAGAAGGTAATTTTCGTAAATTAATGACACTTACTCGTGCAAGAAGAACTGAGGTTCAAAAGCGCTCAAAAACTCGTGTGAAAATACGGACTTTGATGGATCATATCTGGAGAGAGTTTCAAGGATATATTGAAGTAAAAGGTAATATACCAAGGAAAAAACTTATTTTTAGTGATTTCTGGGGAAAGTCCTCGTTGATTTTCATGGAGCATTACCCCCATCCTTCAGATGTTTTATCTCTTGGACTTACAGGCATTAGGGAAATCTCGCGATTACAAAAATTAAGAATGAGAGAAGATACCATGAATACCCTACTTTCCGTAGCCGAGAATTCAATTGTTAAACCAAAGGAAGATCTGTCTGCAGAATTACTTTTACTTCATCTAGCACTTAAGGATTTAAGGCAACTAAACGAAACAATCATCATTCTCGAGAAAGAAATAGAACGGGTATTACTCCAAACAGAAGGTAGACTTCTATTAACAGTTCCAGGAATAGGAGTAATTACTGCGGCAGAGTTCTTTAGCGAATTAGGTGAAGTTTCTCATTACGAGAATGCCGGCCAACTTATAAAAAAAGCTGGTACAAATCCAATTATTATTCAGTCTGGAGGAACACAAGGCTTCTACGGCAAGATCTCTAAGCAGGGAAACAAGCACTTACGATTCATCGTGTATACCGTAGGTAAATCGTTGGCACAACACAATAAAGACTTACGACCTTTCTTTGATAGATTGAGGGAACGAGGAAAACATGCAAGAAAAGCCTATATAGCTTTAGGAAATAAATTTATAAGAATAGCCTTTTCTATGTTACAACACAAAAAGCCTTATCAATCAAAACAACCACAATATAGTTATTTATCTGAAATTAAGAAGAAGCTCAACTACACAAAAACGGAAGAATTTTTAAGAATAGTATTAGCAGCTTAAATTATAAAAAATGGAGTCTCCTCTTCTAGGATCGAAGTAAAATCGACTTTGGTGCCGGAGGCAACAAGACCTCGAGTGACAGCATGATTTACTTCGTCCTGTAAATGCGAATTGTACGTTAACTATGACTTGTACTAACCAGGTTGCATCCCTACAGAATTGAAGCGAAGTAAGGTTATTATTCAGATCTTAAAAGAGTGAGATTCCTATATAGTGTTTTCTGTCAGTTGTTTACTGTATTTTTTTTACAAAAATACGTTTAGTGTATTTAAGTTGTTCAAAAACTTTAAAATTCTTATTGACATAGTACGCTGTCACTTCCCGAAGTTTGTCGAATGAAACACTACCACAGTAAAATACGAACGCTGGATAAAGTAACAACCCCCATCATATAAGGTGGGGGTTGTTTTTTTAAAGATGAATTTTAGTTGTGTTAGAAAATATTCAGTAAATGTTTCCTTGTGTTTTAGGTGATGTTTTTATATGGATATTTAATTTGGAATAAAAAATAGTGATGTATTGCAATGTTTAATTCAACAAGAAAGAAAAAAATAACAGGATTTTAGTAAAAAATGTATTGAAAACGCTTAAAATAGTTGGTAAACTTTATCTAACGAAGGAAACATTTAGTAAAAATAAGGAAAAAATAGTAAAAGTTTATTAGATAAATAGTGAGGTAGTCAAAATGGCAACGATAAAAGAAATTGCAGCTAAAGCAAATGTGGCTAGTTCCACTGTTTCAAGAGTGTTAAATAATGATCCCAGTTTATCGGTAACCGATGAAACAAGAGCACGCATCTTAGATATAGCTAAAGAGCTTGGATATACCACTTTAAAAGAGAGAAAAGGTACACAAAGTTCTTTTCATGAAAAACAACCAAGAGTAGGAATTTCATTTGTTCATACGTTAGAGGAAAAAATAGATGGAGTTGAAGACCCTTATTTTACCGCGATAAGAAAAGGGGTGGAAAATGAGTGTTCTAATCAGGGGATTTATGCAAACAAAATGATCAGAATGTCAGATGATGATAAAACCTTTGATCATGAATTAGATGGACTGATTGTTGTTGGTGGAACTAGTATGGAGGTTCTTGAGAGTATTAGGAAAATAAAAAATGTTGTATTTATCAATCATTGTCCTGACGAAGAAAATTTCGATTGTGTTGTGATTGATTTTGAAAAGGCAACAGAAAATGCTTTAACACATTTGTTTAACCAAGGATATAAGAAAATTGGATATCTTGGCGGAACAGAAAGAGATTACTTATCCGATCATAAAGTCGTTGTGAATAAACGATTTTCAACCTATAAAAAGATTCTTGAGTCAAAAGGGACATTTTGTGAGGAGTATGTCATCATTGGCGAGTACACGATGACTCAAGGGTACGACCTTATGAAGGAGTTCATCAAAAAAGGAAATTTACCTGAAGCTTTTTTCGTCGCATCAGATTCCATGGCAATCGGCGCGATGCATGCTTTACAAGAAGCGAATATAAAAGTACCAGAGGATCTGGCCATTGTAGGTTTTAATGATATTCAAATGGCACGATTTGCAAGTACTCCGTTAACTACTGTAAAAGTATATACAGAACAAATGGGAAGAGTTGGTGTTCAGTTGCTACTTGATAAAATGAATGGGAGAGAAATTCCTTTGAAGGTAACGGTTCCAACAAAGCTTATGGTACGTCAAAGCTGTGGTGCAAATCGATAAAAACAGTGAGCATTTAAAGGGGGTGGTTTTCTTCACGAGTAGTATTCGGTTTTCAAAAAATAAGAGATAAAAAGGAATAATGAATGTAAAAAATCCATTTGGCAGAATGTATTTTTTAGGTAATATTCATCATCCTTTTTATCTCTAAGGCTCCCAAATTGGGAAAATAGTTAGACTTTCATTATAATCTAGCTTTTATCGAAAGAAAAGAAAAACAGACTGGTATTCTTTAGAAACGAAAAAGTGGGGGATAAGAATGAAAAAGTTGATAAGTGTGATTGCTTTTGTAATCGCTTTCTCTGTATTTGCAGCTGGTTGTTCTAACAAAGGAGCATCTAATGAGGCAGAGGACGGAAAAGTAACATTATCTTTTTTCTTAACGTTGAGTAATGAAGGTGAAAAGAAAGCGGTTGAAAGTGTTGTTGCAGATTTTGAAGAGGAAAATCCTGAAATTAAGATTGACTTAAACCTTCCTGGTGGAGGATATGAAGATATGCTTCGTGTAAAAATGGCGGCAAATGATATGCCGGATTTATTTGATACACATGGTTGGTCACAGCTTCGTTACGGTGAATATGTAGCAGATCAAAAAGATATGGATTGGGTACAAAACCTCGATCCAGCATTAGATAAAATTCTGAAAGATGACACTGGTAAAGTCTATGCATTTCCCATTAATCAAGCAAAAGATGGCATTAGCTTTAATGTGAATGTATTAGAAAAGTATGGTGTAGAGCCTCCTAATACAATTGATGAGTTTGTCAAAGCTTTAGAAACAATTAAAGAAGAAAGTAATGGAGAAGTAACACCTCTTTGGATTCCGGGTGGAGACAACTGGACGATTGGTCAAATTTATGATCAGCTTGCTACTCCTCTAGTTATTACAGATGAAAAAAATAGTCATGGAGATGCATTAGTGGATGGTTCATTTGATTGGTCGAACTATACACCACTACCGGAACTAATGAAGGAGCTTCAGGACAAAGGGGTTATCAATGAAGACGTGCTTACAGCTAAACTTCAGCAGGCTACAGAATTAATGGCTCAAGATAAAATTGCTTTTACATTTGTAGCGGGATCACTAGGGCCTGATGCCACGGAATTAAATCCTGATGTGAAGGTTGGAACGATGCCTGTTCCTGCTTTCCATGAAGGTGATGAGCAAAGCTGGATTGGTGGAGAGCGCCACACCATTGCGATGTGGAAGGATACCAAGCACCCTGAAGAAGCGAAAAAGTTCATTGAATTTATGGCACAGCCGGAAAACATTGAAAAAATGGCACAAGGAACGTCTGCACCAGATGCTCTAACAAATGTAGATGCAGAAAACTACTTCTCAGAATACTACAAACAGTATGAAGACATTGCTGTTGAGCCTTACTTCGATCGTGTTTACTTACCAAGTGGAATGTGGGATGTAATGGCTACTACTGGTCAAGAATTGTTTGCTGATACTTTAACACCTGAACAACTTTCGAAAAAAATGGGTGAAGAGTATACACGATTAAGAAATCAGTAACTTCGATGGAAGGGCTGAGGTATTTATTACAGGAGAAGGTGGATTTGCTTTCTCCTTAAAATACCACAAGTCTAAATGAGGAGTGGAAATAAATGAGCGAATTAGTAACAAATACTGAGAGATCAGTAGCGAATAAGTCAAAAAAGCTCAAAATAAAAAAGCAATCATCACTATGGTGGATGTATCTTCCGAGTTTTGCCGTTGTTTTTCTGTTTATTCTCTATCCTTTTTTCAATGGAATTCAGCTTTCTTTTACAAATTGGAACGGATTTTCTCAAGACTATGATTTTGTTGGCTTTGATCAATATAAGCGACTTTTTGCAGATCCTACAACATGGTTAGTTGTGAAAAATACGCTTCTATACGGAATCGGAAGTACCATTTTCCAGAATGCTTTGGGGCTTTTATATGCGTTGCTGTTAAATCAAAGCATAAAAATGAAGGCTATTACACGGACGATTATTTATTTACCGGTTATTATTAGCCCGTTGATTATGGGGTATATTTGGTACTTTTTCTTCGCTTTTCAAGGTGGAGCCCTTAATGATGCGTTGCAATTCTTTGGTTTTGAAAAAATCAATGCATTAGGAAACCCTGAGATGAACACATGGATCATCGTATTTGTTAACACCTATCAATTCGTTGGGATCGCGATGATTATTTATTTAGCTGGATTGCAAAGTATTTCAAAAGATTACTATGAAGCCGCACAAATTGATGGGGCAACTTCATTTCAACAATTTAAAAACATCACATTGCCTATGTTAATGCCATCAATCACAATCAATGTGGTGTTAAATATTATCGGTGGATTGAAGCTATTTGATGTGATTGTTGCTTTAACAGGTGGCGGCCCGGGTAATGCATCACAATCAATGTCCACTTTTATGTATGATTTATATTTTAAGAGACAGGATGCGGGGTATGCTGCGACACAAGGTGTGTTTATGGCATTTATCATTCTGATTTTGAGCTTATCAGCCCTTATTTACTTTAAGCGGAAGGAGATTGAAGCATAATGGAACACCTTAATAAAAATAAAAAGCTGCTAACAGGTGTATCGATACTCGTTATGTTCATTCATATTATCCCCTTCTATATTATGGTGACAACTGCTTTAAAGGCTAAGGGGGATTTTAGTTCAAAATGGGTTTTTCCTAAAGAATTAAACTTTCAAAATTTCTCAGATGCCTGGACGATTGCAAATTTAGGTCCGTCGTTTGTGAATACAACGATTATTACCGTTTTCTCTGCTGCTTTGCTTATTTTCTTTGGCTCGATGGCAGCATATCCAATGGCGCGCCGTCAAACAACATTAAATAAGATTTTTTATTTTCTTTTTATTGCGATTATGATTATTCCGCCACTAACGGCCTTGGTACCGTTATATAAAATGGTCGTAAATATTGGAATGATGAATACGTATGAAGTAGCGATTTTAAATAATGTTGCGGCATTTATGCCACTAACGATCTTTTTATATGCAGGATTTATCCGTTCAACTGTCCCTAAAGAGCTGGAAGAAGCAGCGAAAATTGATGGAGCAAGTACACTTGGAACGTTCTTTCGAATTGTGTTTCCGTTGCTTAAGCCTGTAACAGCTTCCGTGCTGATTATAGCTTGTGTTTTTATCTGGAATGACTATCAATTTGCCATCTTCTTTTTGCAAGACAAGTCAATGCACACTGTAACGGTTTCACTAGCAAGCTTTTTTGGGCAAAATCAAAACAATCTAAACTTAGTAGCAGCTGCGGCGATATTAGCGATGCTGCCAATGACAATACTATTCTTATTTCTACAAAAATATTTTATTGCCGGCTTATCTTCTGGATCAGTTAAAGGCTAATTTTTTATAAAAGAAAGGATGTTAAGGATGTCTAAAATTACATTTATCGGTGCAGGAAGTACAGTATTTGCAAAAAATGTGTTAGGTGACTGTATGTTTGTTCCAGCTTTAGCGGGATTTGAATTCGCATTATTTGATATTGATGAACAACGATTAAAAGATTCAGAGAATATGCTTAACAACTTAAAGCAAAACTACAATAGCAACGTAACAATTAAGGCTTACTGTGATCGCAAGGAAGCCTTGAGAGGTGCGAAGTATGTAATTAATGCAATTCAAGTGGGAGGCTATAAGCCAAGTACAGTAATAGATTTTGAGATTCCTAAAAAATATGGGCTACGTCAAACGATCGCTGATACGATCGGGATTGGCGGTATTTTTAGATCGTTGCGTACTATTCCTGTTATGCTGGACTTTGCTAAGGATATGGAAGAGGTTTGTCCGGACGCTCTATTCCTGAACTATACAAATCCAATGGCAACATTAACTGGAGCAATGCTTCGCTATACAAATATCAAAACTGTAGGACTTTGCCATAGTGTACAGATTTGTACGGAGCATTTGTTCAGAGATTTGGGAATGGATCATGAAGGCATTGAAGAGAGAATAGCTGGGATTAACCACATGGCGTGGCTACTTGAAGTAAAACGTGATGGAAAAGATCTATATCCAGAAATTAAGCGTCTTGCAAAGGAAAAACAACAAGGGAAACATGATGACATGGTACGCTATGAGTTAATGGATAAATTCGGTTACTATGTAACAGAATCTTCCGAGCATAATGCGGAATATCATCCATATTTCATCAAAAGCAAATACCCGGAGTTAATCGATCGATTCAATATTCCATTAGACGAATATCCACGTCGATGTGTGGAACAAATTGAAAGATGGGAAACGATGAGAGAGGATATGGTTCATAATAGCCAGCTTACTCACACAAGATCCCACGAATACGGATCTCGAATCATCGAAGCTATGGAAACAAACAATCCATTTAAATTTGGTGGAAACGTCCTGAATACAGGTCGATTAATCAGTAACTTGCCTGAAAAAGCGGTCGTTGAAGTACCATGTGTAGTAGACAGAAGCGGTATAATGCCGACTTACATCGGAGACCTGCCAGAGCAATTAGCTGCCCTAAATAGAACAAACATTAACACACAACTACTAACAATTGAAGCAGCTATCACTGGAAAAAAAGAAGCACTCTACCAGGCAGCACTCCTTGACCCACACACTGCTGCCGAACTATCCATGGACGACATCATCTCTATGTGTGACGACTTAATTGAAGCTCACGGACAGTGGTTGCCGCAGTTTTCGGGAGTGGGTGTGAAGTAGGGACAGGTTCCTTGTCCCACTAAAAAAAGGGTGTCCACGATTGGACGCCATTTGAAAATAGTGAGGGAAAATAGTGAGGGACAGGTCCTTTGTCCCACCAAAAAAAGGGTGTCCACGATTGGACACCCTTTTTTATGTTGAATGAGAAAATGGGACAAGGTGCCTGTCCCCCTATAACTTTTTTTAATTTGCTTTAATACTTGTAGTTCGAAAATGAATTTATCTAATTGTTTACTCTTGCCTATTGTTCTAGTACTGTTGAGGCCAAAGCTTTTAACAGTTTTCTTTAGTTCTTCTTGTAGTTCGCTAATTGATTTTTCTAGTTGTTTCTCTAGTAGTTCTAGAGTGTTTGATGTTAATGCGGTAACCAATCTCAGTCACTCCTGATAGGTATATTTACCTAATTATTTTACATTATTATGGTGAAAATGTGAATCGAAAGTTTCGAAGCTTGAAATAAAATGACTAACTAATACTAATAAGCTACTCGAATCTATTACTTAGTTATAAAGCCAATAATAACGATATAATAATAGTAGCTAAGATAAATATATACGTTGGAACAGTGGAAACAATAAACTTATGCTGGAGGTCACATGGAAAATATAAAGAATAGGTTACTGAGTATTGAAGAAAAGTGGCAGGAAGGGATAAAAGACTGGCAAGGAAATCTGCCTGAGAGAATGATAAATGACCAGAGTGAGGAGAATTTTTGGCAGGAGTTGCTAAAAAAGAAAGAGAATATCGGTAAACCAGATTCTTATGCTATAGAAATAATGAAGCATGTTTCAAGTCTAATAGATGAACAAGACGAGTTACTTGAAATTGGACCAGGATGGGGAAATTATACGTTTTCGTTAGCTGAAAGAGTAAAGAAGCTAGCACTTGTGGATAGTTCTTCAGTAATTCTTGATTTTTTAAAGGGAGAATTACATAAACGAAATATGACGGACGTTGAGTTCATTCATGAAAAGTGGGAACATATAGAGCTAAATAAAAACTATGATGTTATCTTTGGCTTTAATTGCTTTTATCGGATGTTTGAAATTAAAAAAGCATTGCTTCATATTCATAAATATGCGGGGCGATTAGCTATCATTGGGATGACAACAGGTCCAATACAGCCACATTACCTAGAACTTCATGAACAATACGGTATTCAGGTGAAGTTTCCACGTAAAGATTATATTGATTTGCTCAATCTATTATATGAACTAGGAATTTATGCAGATTGTAAGATCATTCCTTTATCCAGAACACAGGTATATTCATCGTATGAAGAATGCTTAGAGAAAAATATGAGTAAAATTCTAACCAAAGATGTGGATCTATCATTGGTGGAGGATGTTCTAAGTAAATATATTGTGTGTGAGGATGGGAAGTTTATTTATAGGAATGAGTATAATGCGGCTTTGCTTAGCTGGAGACCTAGATAGGCAGGTGTGCCTGTCACTTCCCGGATTTTGTCGAAAGAAATCTCCCTTTTTGTCACTTTATCTGCTTAAATACTAAAGTGCTTTCAAAATTAACCGATAATAAAAGCAAAAGACTATTTTGGGGGCACTTAGGATGTTATTTAAACGATTTAAAAACCTTAAACTTGGTGTGAAGTATAATCTTGCACTTAGCATCTCGATTATCCTTTTCACGATTTCTGCATTTTTTATATACAATGAAATGCAAGAAATACAAGATCAATTATCTGCACTTGAGAGAAGAGGAGAGCGAGCAGTAAAAACAGCAGATATGGCTGGTATCTTTAGAGATAAAGATGGTCGAATCGCGGATTATATTAACTCACCGGAAGAAAAATTTGTTACTGATTTTGAAGAAAAAAGAGCATTATTTAATAGTCTTCAAGAAGAACTAAAAAGTTCGATTGATACCAAGAGAGAAGAAGAGCTTTTCACTTTTATTCAAAATAGTGATAACGAAATGAACAGAGTATTTTTGGAAGAAATTGTTCCGGAAGTAGAAAGTGGGAGTACGGAAGGCCTTGATGCTAACAGAAAATTAACTCACGCATTGAGCAATGAGGTTGTGGGTCATCTAGTAGAGCTAAAGGAAATGATTAACGAAGCCCGTGATAAAGCGATAGTTGCAACAGAGGCTAGTATTAAAGAGACGATCATAATCATCTTCAGTGCTATTCTCTTTAATATCATCATAGGAGTTATGATTGCATTTTTTGTGAACCGTCAAATTAAGCAAAAATTAAATAATGTTATCAATATGGCAACCGAGATCTCGAATGGAAATCTATTAGTGGAAGAAAGTGATTATGATAGTAAAGATGAAATTGGTCAACTTAGTGTGGCGATGAACTCTATGTTGGTTAATTTAAGAGACATGATCAAGCAGATTTCTTCTGTTTCGGAAAATGTATCAGGACAAAGTTTAGTGCTAACTCAATCTTCTGCAGAAGTAAGAGAAGGAAGCAGCCAAGTCGCAGTCACGATGCAAGAATTATCAGCTGGTGCAGAAACCCAAGCGAATGATGCATCAGAGCTGGCAGAAACAATGAGTGGCTTTGTAGATAAAATTAAAGAATCCAACTCTTTTGGAGAAACCATTGTGTTTTCTGCAGTTTCAGCACAAGGACTTACAGAGGAAGGCACTAGACTTATGGAATCCTCCATTAGTCAAATGGATAAAATTAATACAATTGTGAAAGAGTCTGTTGATAAAGTAAAACAACTTGATACTCAATCAAAGGAAATTTCAAACTTAGTTGGTGTTATCCAATCAATCGCTGAACAAACAAATTTACTTGCTTTAAATGCAGCGATAGAGGCAGCTAGAGCAGGGGAGCATGGTAAGGGATTCGCAGTTGTAGCTAGTGAGGTTCGTAAGCTGGCGGAGCAAGTTACTTTATCTGTTTCTGATATAACTGGAATTGTGAATAGCATTCAAACAGAATCAAACAATGTTGTGACGTCTTTAGAAGAAGGCTACAGTGAAGTTGAAAAAGGGACGAGTGATATTCAAACAACTGGAAAAACATTTGGGGAAATTCATCAGGCTATTACTGAAGTTGTAGATAAAATTCAAGGTGTTGCTATGAGGTTAAGTGATATCGACCATGAATGTGGAAAAATGAACAACTCGATTTCGAATATAGCTTCGATTTCAGAGGAATCAGCGGCAGGAATTGAGCAAACATCTGCTTCGATTCAGCAAACGAGTACTTCTATGGAAGAAATAGCTAGAAGTGCAGAAGGGCTAGAGAAATTATCTGATGACCTAAACGGCTTAATTAAAAGATTTGAAGCTTAATAGGGACAGGTGCGCTGTCCCAAAGGTCGGGACAGAGGGACAGGTTCACTGTCCCATAGGAGAAGGGGTATCCAATGGATCCCCTTCTTTATCTTCAATATGGAGAATTCATCCTAGCTTTTTAATGATGGGACAAGGTGCCTGTCCCCACGTCCCGCTTTAATTTTTATTGGCTAGTTTATTCAGTAACTCTTGAGCATTATTCTTAGCAGTACTTGTCTCGTCTTCTAGAATGTTTGCGAATAAAACAGACCCGTCACCAGTAAACTCAACCTCGAGAATACTACCTACTTCTATTCTATCCGGCAACTGATTGCGCGGAACATCAACCTGAACTGTTTCATCTGTTCTTAAGAGCAAAACAGCCAAGTCCTTTTCGAAGCGGTCAATTGTGTAAACTTTGGCTTTCACTAAAACACCCCATTAGAGTGGGACAAGGAACCTGTCCCCTTGTTAACGTTCTGTGTAAACTGTGATTTCCTGTCCGTCTGATGTCATGATGATGTCGCCGCTTTGGAGTGTTGTGTAGAGTTCTACTCCATAGCTTGTTAGACGGTCCATAACAGATGGGGCAGGGTGTCCGTAGCTATTATCTCCCACTGAGACAGCGGCTATAATTGGATCAACTGCTTCTAGGAATGCTTGAGATGTTGATGTGTCAGAACCGTGGTGGCCAACCTTTAACACTTCTGAGTCAAGGTTGTAGCCTTCTGCCATCATTTCTGCTTCGATCTCAGCATCCGCGTCACCAGTTAATAAGAAGTCAGATTCATCATATGATACCTTCAACACAACTGATGAATCGTTTGTATCACTGCTTTCTTCTAATGCGTTTAAAACCTCAATTGTAACTGCAGAATCTACGTTCAAAAATGAACCCTCTTTTGCAATTTCAAACGGAATATTCTTCTGATCAATAAGTGCCAGGTAATCCATATATGTTTGAGTTGTATGTGATTTACCTGAATCAACCACTTTTTTTACTTCAAATTGTTCTAAGACAGGCACCAGTCCGCCAATATGGTCTGCGTCAGGGTGAGTGGCAACCATTAAGTCAATCGTTTGGATTCCTAAGTCCGTAAGGTGTTGAACCAATTGATCTGCTTCAGATTCCTTACCACCATCAATTAAAACCGTTTTACCGTTAGGAGTAACTAATAACGTACTGTCACCTTGTCCAACATCAATGAAATGAGCTTCAAAAAGTCCTACACCTGAAAAGTCTTGAGGATTTCTAAGGTCTCCTTCTAAGCTTTCAAGATCTGTTTTAATAATAGAAGGAAGTGCTTTGTAGCCACCTGTATCCTTTATTTCATCTGCTCTATTTTTCAAACGATCTAACACTTTAAACTTAGAATCAATTTCACTAGTTTGACCGCTCTCAATTAAGTCAACGATCACGTACATTAAACGAAGCTGTGAAACCTCGTAGATCGTGCGTTCAACTGCAACTTTGGCTGGTGTAATATATTTTTCATTCAATGCTGAACGATTATTTGGACCTGAAACTTGTCCAATCTTTAATTCTGTTATGCGTAACTGCTTTGTAAATTGATCATATAGGAAGTCAACCTCATATATATCGCCACTATTTATTGCCACATTATATGTTGCAAGCAAGTGAGTAAGAAGATTTCCTTGGTGGTTAGCCTCAGTAGCACGTAATGATTTATTCACTCCACTTGGGAGCTGTTGATATCCACCAGCATCTTTAATTTCATCAGCTCGATCCTTTAAACGCTCAAGCATTTCTGTATTAGAAATAGCTTGCCCAATGTTCCCATTTCCAACATTTGCACTAATAACACTTAACAAACGGTACTGAGAAACTTCATAAATTGTTCTTTCAATCGCAATTTTTGAAGGTCTTATATACTGCTCATTTAAGCTTGAGCGATTAGATGAACCAGATACCTTCCCAATCTTTGATTCTACTAATTTTAATTGCTTCGTAAAAGCATCATATAGTCCATTTATTTTCGCGATATCTCCGCTGTTAATTGCCTGATGATAAGCTGATAATTTGGAATTGAGGATCTTACCTTGATTTACAGCATCTTGGTAAGCTACATTGCTCATATTTGTTGTAGGTGTGTTTGTAGTTGGAGTAGGGACCTTAACAATCTCACCATTTCTGTGATAGTGATATTCACCGGTTTCTAAGCCGTGCTGTGAACAGTTTGTACGACAAGTATGACCACCGTTAGAATCCAAACCTCCTGGAGATGCATTCGTTACAACTGGAGCTAATAATAATGTTGTACCTAGTAGTAGTGTGTTTACTAGTTTTCTCTTTAGTGTCAAAAGAATACCCCCTTATTTGATATCCATGGTCTATGGTAAAGGAAAAGAAATGGGATTTCCAGGGGGGATTATTGGAAATGAGACAAAGGGCCTGGTTCTGTGGCCCGTTATTTGTCCACCTTTGGAAAAAGAATAATGGGACAGTGAACCTGTCCCTATGGCAGTGCAGAAAAAGTCGAAAAAGTCACAAAGTTCTTTTTAAGGGTGTAGAGATTTTGGTATAATATAACTAGAGTCAATATCGGTATTTATAACTTTATAACTAGTAAATAATAAGAAAAAGGCAAACTTACTGAAAGGTGAGGACGCAAAGCTATGAGTCTAAGGCATTAGTGCTATGATCGTCAAGCTGCCATGAGCGTTAGGAAACACTATGGCAAATTTGAACCATAGTGTTTTTCTTTTTTATATAAAAATGAGGGGATAAACTATGCATATCATTATTATTGTTCTTGCTATTTTATTGACAATTTGGCCAGCAATAAAAATCATTAACGGAATTTTCAAAATAGGATTTGCTCTTTTCTCAGGTATTTTTAATACATTTGGAAAACTGTTAATTATCGGGCTTGTTCTTCTTGGGATTATTATGACATTTCCGTGGGGGATGATTCCTGGAGTGATACTATTTATTGTACTAAAGGCAGTAAAAAGCTAGTTGTTTTTATAGACTTTACTTTTTAAAAAAACCATATAATTCCCATAACTTACTTAAATATCAAAAAAATAAACCGATAATAATAAGTAGTTAGACCTAATATAAGCAGTATAGGTTAGAAAAATTCAAATTTAATTAATCTAGTAGATTCCCTATATTTATAGGTTTATTTCATAACTTCAAAATAAAGGAGCAATAGCATGGGTACAGCGATTGGAATTGATTTAGGCACAAGTAACTCAGCAGTAGCAGTTTATCGGAGAGGAAAAGTAGAAACCATTCCAGTAGATGGACGTAAAACAATGCCATCTGTTATTTCATATAAAGACAATGGCCAAATTCTTGTTGGAAATGCGGCAAAGGCACGACTTTATATTGATCCTCTAAACAGTATTGCTTCTTCCAAAAGATTCATAGGAAACAGAGACAAAGTGTATCACGTTCACAATAGAACCGTAACACCAGTTGATGTAGCGAAAAACATCCTTGAAAAAATTAGAGTTGAAGCAAGTAAGTACATAGGGGAAGAGGTTAAGGATGCCGTTATTACAATCCCAGCTTATTTCACTGATGAGCAACGTGAAGCAACAAGAAAAGCAGGAGAAATGGCAGGACTAAATGTTCTACGACTGCTGTCTGAACCAACTGCAGCGGCTATTGCTTATGGCCTGGATAAAGAACGCAACCAAACAATTATGGTGTATGACCTTGGTGGTGGAACATTTGACGTTTCTATTCTTAAAGTTGAAAACAACAACTTCCGCGTTGTGGCAGTTGATGGTGACAGCATGCTCGGTGGCGATGACTTCGATGAGGCGATCACAGAGTACTTAATGAAGAAGCTAAATGTATCAGGAAGTGTAAAAAATAGCAACAACGGATCTACTGCAATTCAGCAATTAAAAGAGGCTGTTGAGGAATTGAAAAAGGAATTATCAGAAAGCGATTTTGCTGATATTACAATTCCTGATATTTTTGGCACTCATTTAGATGAAGAAGTGGATATTCACACATTCAACCAACTCACTCAGTCTTTATTGGATCGTACAATTGATAAAATTCAAGAAGTACTTAAGGCAGCAGGGCTAACCAAAAATGATATTAGCCGAGTGATTCTCGTTGGTGGCTCGACAAGAATGAGAGCCGTTCAGGAGGTAGTGGCTAAACAGATCAAACAACCGTACATTGCAGATAATATTGATGAGATTGTTGCACAAGGCGCTGCGATTATGGCAGCTAATCTTTCTGCCCCTGATTTAGATTCGACACCAGTTCCAATTGAAGTAGAAGAGGTTACCTCACACTCGATTGGTATTGGGTTAATTGAAATGGAAACTAATGAGTTTAAAGTCTTTCACTTAATTAACAAAAATACAAAGTTGCCTTGTACAGGTGCTGAAATCTGCTTTACAATTCAACCTTATCAAAAAGAACTTCGGTTACAAGTGTATCGAACGGAATCAAGAATTCCGACTGATGAATCAAAAATTGGAGAGTTAACTTTAAAAATACACAAACCTCAAGCACAAGAAGTAATTGCTGTCGCTTTGTTTGAAATAGATCAAAGTGGAATCTTAACCTTCTCTAGTGCTGAGGTTGGAAGAGAATCATTAATTTTCCGTTCATATCAAGAAGATGGGAATTTAGATATTCCATTAATTGAGTCAATGCTTCATAGCGGTGATCTAAGACCAGTAAAAGTTGTTATAAACACTAATAAATAGGGGGAGTCAAAATTGGCAATTACAGAAAAAAACAGTCCATATATTCTAGGTATTGACCTTGGTACATCAAACTCGGCTGTATCTATTTACCGAAAAGGTAAGCCACATATGATCAAATTAGGGAAAGAACTAACACTTCCATCTGTTGTTAGCTTTCGTTCGGAGGATAATATCCAAGTCGGAGAAACAGCGAAAAGCCGTATCTTAATTGACCCAGAAAACACAGTTTCCTTTATTAAACGTGAAATGGGAACAGAATGGAGCCGTGAATTTTTCGGAGAGGTATATCGTCCAGAAGATATTTCGGCTGAAATTTTATCAAAGCTTCGTGAATATGTCATTAACCAAGAAGAAATCGATTTAAAAGGAACACCTGTTTATTCTGTCATCTGTGTTCCAGCAAACTTTGATGATAACAAAAAGCGTGCAACAAGAGAAGCAGCTGAATTAGCTGGTTTAAATGTTACGTACTTGCTAGAAGAGCCTGTTGCAGCTGCGATTGCATACGGAATGGAAGTGGGACGTAATCAAACAATCATGGTGTATGACCTTGGTGGAGGTACGTTTGACGTCTCAATTCTAAAGGTTGATAGTGTTTCCGAAGATTCTCCAGCTAAATTTACAATTCTAGCAAAAGAGGGAGATCCTCAGCTTGGTGGCTACGACATTGATCAAGCCATCATGAAGCTAGTAAATGATGATTTTAAAGAAAAAAGCAAGATTGATATATTCGACCTTGTTGCAGACCAAGGTGTGTCAGCAACAGATTTATTAGCGGCTCAGCAGCAGTTACAAGAAGCTTGTGAGCAAGCGAAAAAGGAATTATCTGAAGTAGACTTTGCAGCGATTGAAATTTCTAACTTAATTAAAGATGAGTTCGGAAACATTCACAATGTTGAATATGAGTTAACTCGTGATGATTTTGATGCAGCAATTGAGCCATTAATCAATCAAACAATGGATACGATGAAAAAAGCACTTGAAAATGCAAAGCTAACAACGAACGATATTTCCCGTGTTATTTTAGTTGGCGGATCTTCACGTATTCCATTAGTTAGTACAAAAATTAAAGAAATCTTAAATAAAGAGCCATACTCAAATATCGACCCTGATACAGTTGTGGCGCAGGGTGCCGCTGTATTTGGTGCAAGCCTTGGAGTTCCAACTGACAAATTGGAAGAAACAAATGAGGCTGAAAAAGAAGATCAACTAGATACTGAGATTGAAATGAATAACATTGTTACACATCATCTTGGTATTGAAATTCGTGGTGGACGCTTTAACGCAATCATTGAAAAAGGTGTTGAGCTAACAAACGAGCAGCCGACTGTTTCAAGTGAAAAAGTTTATAGCACTCCTGAAGATAATATGACAGAAATGCGTATTACAGTTTTCCAAACACCAGAGCTTGTTGAAAGTGTTGGTGACGAAAAATGCATTTGTATTGGTGAATTTTTCTTAACAGGTATTCCGCCAGCACCAAAAGGAAAGCACCGCATTTATGTTAATTTCACAGTAAACCAGCAAAATGAAGTGATTGTTTCGGCACGATTAGATGGTGAAGACAGTATCGCAAGTGAAATTACGATAAAAAGAGATTAGGAGTTTTAGATAATGTCAGAATTTAAAGATACATTGAAGAGTTTTGGAAAAACCCAGACTGATTATCAAGAAAAGGCAAACTCCTTAGACAAATGGAAAAATCAATTCCAAGGGCTTGAAACAGAAGTAACGAAACTTATGTCCTTTTTCGAACAAAAATATGAAGAATCAGCTGTAGACGATGACTTTTCAGAGGACGTTAAAGCAAAGCTTGAAAATCGCAGAGACGGAATCCGTTTGTCTGTGAAAAGTGCAAGCCGCCTTTTACGTAGGCTGAATCCTGAAAAGCCACTTGAAACGGAAATAGATGAGTTTATTAATGATGAAGTCATGAGAGAGAAGCTGATGTTTTCAGAACAGCAAGAAGCTAGTGTAGAACCCGAAGAGGCTGTCACGGAAACAATAGCACAGGAAAGTGATATTGTAACAGCGAACGAAGACCCGACCGAAGAAGGGGCAGAGATTGCTCCTTCACATGATGAAGAGGTTCTTGAAGAAGCTGCTGAAGCTGAAGAAGCAAACACAATCACGAATGAGGACCAGCAGATTGAATTACAAGAACAAGTAACTGTTCAACAACAAGACCAGAGTATTCAAGCAAAAATCGAACTCTTAAAAGAGGCGATTGAGAACAATCAACATGTGTTAGATCAACTCGATGAGCATAATCAAGCAGCACAAAAACGTTTCCTAACATTCATCGAAAAAGGTGTTGCACCTGTGTTGGATGGTCTTTTCAGTGGAGATAAATACGGAAAAGAACTTCTGGAGCAACTAAGCTCAGAGAATAGCGCAGATTGTGAAAAAGTTGAAAAATGGCTTGAAATCTATCAAATCCTAATGAATGAAATTAAACGACTTTTTGATATGTTTTCAATTGAGTATTTCAGCCCGGAAATCGGTGAGTCATTTAATGAATTAAAGCATGAGCCTATTGGGGTTGTGGAAGATCCTGCATTTCAAGATGAGCAAATCAAAGAAGTTGTGAGATATGGTTTAACTTTTATAAAAGAAGAATTTGATATTCGACCTGCACAGGTGATTGTTGTGAAAAATAAACAAGTTGTTGAGCAAAGAGGGAATGAAGATGAGGTTTGATAACGAAAAGAAGCCGGCACTCGGAATTGACTTAGGAACAACCTATTCCGCAATTGCAAGGTGGACGGAGAAAGGACCTAAGGTATATCAAACAAAGGGTGGAGATTATACACTGCCCTCTGTTGTTTACTTTGATGAACGCCAAGAAAAGCCGTTAGTTGGTAACCAAGCGTTGAAGCGTGCTTTCATTGATCCTGAAAACGCGATTATCGGTGTAAAACGAATGATGGATGATGGAGCGCAAAGTATTCGCCTGGGAGATAAAGAGTACACGCCGATTGAAATCTCATCAATGATATTACGAGATATTTATGAATATGCGGAAAAAACAACACCTGGATTTGATCCAACGGGTGTCGTAGTAACAGTTCCTTACTATTTTACAGCCCTGCAATGTACAAATACATCTGAAGCTGCCTCTTTAGCTGGATTGAATGTACTCGGAATTATTCAAGAACCTGTGGCCGCAGCTCTTGCCTATGGTATTCATGAAGAAGAAGCATTAAACGATGAGATTATCATGGTGTTTGACTTAGGTGGAGGAACCTTTGACTTAACCATCTTCCGATTAACAAATAGTAAGGAGAAACTTACGTTTGAAGTGCTTGCTACTGGTGGAGATGATCGTCTTGGTGGACTTGATTTTGACAAAGCGTTGGCTGAGTTAATAAAAGAAAAATCTCAATTGAATTTCTCAGGAGTTTCTAAAGAAGATGAAATAAAAGCCACTGCTTTATTAATGGAAGCAGCAAAGGAAACAAAGGAAATTTTATCGTATGAAGATTTTGCTGACATTATTAAGCCGAACATTCTTCCAAGTCAGCATATTGAGCTTGAGATCGAGCGTTCTGAATTTGAGGACAGCATTGAAAGCTATTTTGCAAAAATGGACATGATCATTGATAGTGTCATTGAAAAGGCGTCACTTTCTAAAAAGGATATAGACAGAGTTGTTAAAGTCGGAGGATCAAGCAGAATTCCGAAGATTGATGAGCTTCTTTCGCAAAAAATTGGCAATGCCAAAACGTACGGAAATATTGACCCAGATCTATGTGTTGCACAAGGAGCTAGTGTTTATGCAGCGTTTTTAGATGAGCGAATTGGCTGGTCAAAGGAAATCGAAATTAAAACCGCAACAGCTCATGCATTAGGTGTTGGGTTAAGTGATGGCAGGTTCAGTGTGTTAATTCCAAGTAACCGTCGTACTCCATGTGAAGCAACCCGGGTATTTACAACGAACACAGATAATTGTGAAGAACTTGATATTGATTTATATCAAGGCTCCTCCAAGTTTATCAAAAACAACAAGCGAATTGGTCGGATTCATGTAGCGGGACTAAAAAAATGTCCTGCAGGTGAACTGGACATCGATATTACCTTTAGAATTAACCAACAGCAATCTGTTTCGGTGACAATTGTTCAAAAGGAAAGCAACATCCGTAAAGTCGAAAATGTGAAATTAACATAAATAGCTTTGTAATAGGATAAGCGCTAATCCTATAAGCATTACAGGTAAGAAATTCTGATAACTACCACGGGGTAAATGTTTTTAAAAACAAAATCCCGTGGTTCATTCATGTGTTTTACTACAATAAAAAATGAAAGGATGGGTGCAGTGAAAATAGAAGGTTTTGACATCATAAAGAAGCTGTTTTCAACGAATAACGGCTTAACAGTCTATGTAGTAAAGCAAAACAATCAACTCTCAATCCTTCGTCTTGCTGATTATTCTAATAACAAAGACGGACTCACTCAAAGTAAATGGTACGAAATCTATGAGGACTATCAGCTGAATATTACAAATTATAAAAACTTGCCCCGTGTTTCAACAATCTCAATGCTAAACGATTCTCAAGTGTATGCATTGGTTGATTACGAGGAAGGTAAACCTTTATCAGATCTAGGTCAGCTAGGTCTTGATGCTACACACCAACTAATAGCGGCTGTTCGTCATTTGCATAGCAAAAAATTTGTTCATGGAGCCATTATTCCTGAAAACATTTGGATGACTAACGATGGAAAAGTGATTCTATACGGAGCAGGAGAGTATAAAGCATTAGAAAGTGCTAAAGAGCACCGTCAATCATCTGATATTAAACAGCTTTCATCACTTATCCAAAGCTACTCCAATATTGATGAAGGTGATCTTGAAAAGCTAACAATTGATAACCCAACGTCCGTTGATGAGCTTGAGTCGATGTTGGCTAATGCGAAAGAAGCAGAGAGAAAACCTGAAAAACCAACAGGTGGATTAGTTGAGAAAGAGAAGCCAAAGCCAACAAAAGAAGTATCAACACCTACTGATGTTGAAGAAAAGAAGGAACAACCAAAAGTAGAACAGGTTGAGCCACAAAAGCCGGTTACTGAGGAGCAACAAGAACAACCTAACCGTTCAGAACAAAATGAGCAGGAGAAAACGAGATACGTTAAACCGAAAAATAAATTTGTTTCGACGCTGAAGAAGCTCGGAATTGGCGTCGTATCAGTGCTAGCATTGTTATTTGTTATCGGGTTAGTTGTTGATTCTGATGATACGAATACATCAGTTGAACCAGCTCAAACAGAAGTAGCAAATGAAGTGGCAGAAGAGGAGACAAATGCTGCTGAAGTAGCGCCCGAAGAAACGGAGCCAGCTGAACCAGTTCAGCAGGAAAAACCTGTCCCATCCTTCACACAAGAACAAGTTGTAGGCTTTATGAATCAATATTCAGCTGCCTCGATTCAAGCTGTAAATGACCGAAACTTTGCCGTTGTGGAAAACCTAATTGATCCTAGTGGGGACACCTATAACACACAAAGAGAATATATCGATTATCTAGAAAGTAAAGGAATTACGGAGGAAATCATAAGTTTTCAGGTTGATGACTTTACTAAAGTTGATGCATCTACCTACAAAGTTTCAACATATGAACAGTATTATATTTATTATCAAGATGGCTCTGTGAATGAAAAAGGATTTAATAGCTCTTATATTATTAAAGTATTAGCAGACAATAGCTTAGCCGTTAATAAACTATTATATACGGAAGAAACATATTCTGAAACGGTTCGAGAAGCAACTGACTATTCGTATGAAGAAGATTCTTATTATGAAGATACGTTCTATTCAGAGGATACATCTGCTTACCTTGCAGGAACAGACTCATACCCTGTAGAATCTTTAGATGATAGTGGTGCGATTGAAAGTGCTGTACGTCTACATTATGGTAGTATTAGTAGTGATGATTTTGATACAGCTTATAATCTATTTTCTTCAAAACGGAAAAGTAAAGTAACTCAAAAAGGCTGGGTAAAAGGACTTCAAGCAAATATGTATGATGAGCTTACGTATATTGAAGTACAGCAAATAGAAGATAACAAAGGAAGGGCATATATTGAGATGACTTCTTATGATGATAATTCAGATGGAACAACTTTAGTTCAACAATGGTCAGGTTATTGGAATCTTGTGAAAGAAAGTGGCCGTTGGACTTTGGATGATCCAGAACTAAGTAAAGTAGGTTCATGGGTGGAGGCGCAATGAGACGAAGTAGAAAAAGAAAGCTTTACAAGCTTCAGCTAGTTGTAGCAATATCTACACTAATTGCTATTTGTACAGGGTTTCTTGTGTTCGCCATTTTAGACCAAACAAACTCGAGTGCTGGACCAAAAAGTGAAGCAGTAGAACAGCCTAAGGTCTCAAATGAGAAAACGGAAGACAGCAGTAATGAGGTAAAAACAGAACCTAAAGAAGAACCGGTGACTGACGAGAAGGGTCAGGAATCAAAGGAAAAAGTTGCTCAAACGTTGAGTTCGGAAAACAGCATTGAGCAAAAAGTTGATGCCATCTTGTCTGAAATGACACTTCAAGAGAAAATCGGACAAATGATGGTGGTTGGCTTTAACAGCACATCGATTGACGATCATATTACAAAAATGATTAAAGAATACCATGTTGGTGGTGTGATTCTTTTTGACCGCAACATGGAAAATCAAGAACAAGTGGCGTCATTAAATGGAGATTTACAGCAACTTTCAAAAGATGCAAATGGACTTCCTCTTATTCTTAGTATTGACCAAGAAGGTGGCCAAATTGTCCGAATGCGTGATCAAGTGTCACCGATTCCTTCGCAGCAGGAACTTGGTCAAAAAAATGATCCAAAGGAAGTTTATACAACTGCACAAAGAACAGGTAAAGAGCTGTTATCAATGGGCTTTACCGTTAACTTTGCACCCGTTTTAGATTTATCAGCAACAGACAGCCGTTCATTCGGTAAGGATCCTAAAAAAGTCGATAGTCTTGGTCGTCAGGTTGTTGCAGGTATGATGGATTCAGGTATCACTACAACGCTCAAACATTTTCCAGGTAACGGTCGAAGTGATGTTGATCCACACGTTGAAACATCGTCTGTTGAAGCGGACAAGCTTGACCTTGAAAACAGTGATATCTATCCTTTCAAGCAAATGATTAAAGATGTGGATAATGATCAATTCTTTGTCATGGTAACCCATATCAAGTACCCGGCTTATGACAAAGAAAACCCTGCCAGTATTTCAAAAGTGATCATGACAGATTTATTAAAGAAACAGCTTGGCTTTAAAGGTCTAGTTGTCACAGATGACCTAGAAATGGGAGCTGTTAACAAATACTTCACTTATGAAGATTTAGGAGCACAAGCCATCGCAGCCGGAGCAGACCTCCTACTCGTCTGCCACACACTAGAAAACCAAAAAGCCGTATTCAACGGAATTTTAAAAGCAGTAGAATCGAAGGAAATATCTGAAGAAAGAATTGACGATGCTGTGAGGAAGATTTTGACGCATAAGCTTAGTCGGCAGTAAAGTTAGTGCCTCTTCTTGGAGTTTGTCGAATGAAACGAAGTGACTTAATTAAATGTTTGTTCAAAAAACCTTACTCAAATGAGTAAGGTTTTTTGCTTTGGGGCAAGGGGACAGGTTCACTGTCCCATGAGCATGGGACGTGAACCGGCCCAAATCTCCCGCGAATTTTGTCGAGCTTAGAACAGTACTTTTTTATCTGAAAAAAATACATTTTAGTCCTTTAGGCCTTTTAACCCCTTTTTTATCTGATAAAAAAGTTGTGTTTTATGCGCTAGACCCTTGATATTACTGGGATTTAAGATTTACAGGTTGTAATTTTTCTAGACACATATATGACAATAATAGGATAATTGGATAGGTCAGGTATAAATGTAAAAAATAGGAGGATAAGTGAATGAGATTTTCGAAAATCGCATTTAGTTTGGTTTTAAGTGTAGTTCTAATTCTAACTCTTTACACTCCAGGTAAGGCTGAGGCATCATCAAAGGGAACTGCTGTTAATGCAGGGGAGTACCTTCTTTATTTGTTAAATGATTTTAATAAAAAAATTAACAGTGGCGAAATCTATGATATTGATGCACAGTACGATGCACTATCTAATCAAATCAAGAAAACGGAAAGAGCAATTGGAAGAGTTTCAGGATCTAGTACACGTAAATCTTTACAAGCAAAATATGTAAGACCTGCAAAGGTTGCAAGAGAGCGTGTTATTTATGAAGTGTCTCAATTTAGATTACTTAAGGCAATTGGAAAGAACGCAATCGCAAACAAGGTAAGCGTAGTAAATAGTGATTTACAGAAGCTTGATCGCTTAAAAAGAAGAGCGGTGGAGATTAAGAAAGCTGGTAACTATGCAGCTGTACCAGGATCAATCAATAAACAATTGGAAAGTATCGAAGTTCCTTTAAAAAATAATACGTTTGCCATTCCAGATCCAGCTGTAAGCTTTACGATTAACAATTACGAGCTTGATGTGCTATTGCTAGTTAATATGGAACGCCACGAAAATGGAATTAAACCATTAACAATACATAAAAAGCTAAGCGCAGTAGCAAGAAAGAAATCAAACGATATGTATGCAAGTAATTACTTTTCTCTTTATTCTTCAAAATATGGCTCAATTGAAGACCTATTAGAACGCTACGGCTTAACATCAGGCGGTGGAAGCTACGGTGTGAATATCGCCAAAAATTGGGGATCTGCACGTAAAACTGTTTCAGAATTACTAAACAGCTCACAAAACAGAGAGATTTTACTCCAAAATGACATTAGTTACTCTGGTGTTGGCGTTGATCATGACCATGTAACAATACTGCATATTGCAAACTAAGGGACAGGTTCCTTGTCCCATTTGGGACAAAGAACCTGTCCCCGCGTCCCGGGTCGATCTAACAAGATCGGCCTGTTTTTTTGTTTGGGAAGGACAATTTGTTAAAAATCGTTCAAAATACCTACCAAAAATCCAACACTTTTCTACAATTTTCATATAAAGTTATCCACTTTTCTAGTAAAATAAACACATTGGTATATTATTCTAATCACAGATTGAAAGGAGTTTGAAAGCTTGAAGAACCGACATATTTTCACGGCTATGTTTCTTACAGTCTTGTTATGTGTAGTTGGGTACATTTCTCCATCAAATGTATCGGCGGCAACTTCATACACATCGGTAGAGAAATTAGTCAGTGAAGCGGAAGAAGATGCAGAAGCCTTAAAATCGTATTATAATCTTAGTTCGTCAAAGCAAATTAATATTTCCTCCTCGTTTATGTCTGTTTATGACGAGTCAAAAGCTTCTATAAATGAGGCGCAAACAGCTATTTATAACTTAAGTGATTCTAGAAAAAGCGACTTACAAAAAAGATTAAATGCAGCTAATGTATATCGTCTTCGTGCTGCTTATTTAATTGATAGTGTAACAAACGGTGATACACTTCGTAAGTATATGCAACAGTTTGAGTCCGCTATTAATAAAGGACAAATCAGTGAGATTAATAGTCAATATGATAAGTATTCCACACAGTTAAAAAAGGTGGAAGCAACAATTGGTAAAGTGTACGGATCAACATCTCGCCGTATTCTTCTTGATTATTACATAACACCTGCAAAAGTTGCTAAGGAACGCGTTATTTACGAAGTTTCTCAATTTCGATTATTAAACAAAATCAATACGTACATTACTCAAGGAAGTTTAACACAAGCAAATAGCAATTTTGCTGTTTTACAAAGGTTGAAAAATAGAGCAGTAGAAATTAAAAAAGCTGGTAATTATGCAAACGTACCAACCTCTATTACACAATCTTTACTTCAAACTGAACAAAAGCTGAAGAAAGATTATGCAGCTGGTGGAAACTCAGGTTCATCTCCAGTTGAAGCAGTAGTCACAGCTAGTGCGTTAAATGTTCGTTCAGAGCCGTCATTAGATTCAGATGTTGTCGGGAAGCTTTATAATGGAGACAGTGTAACAGTATATAAGTTTGTTGGTGATTGGGCACAAATTAAGGTGAATGGTACCGTTTGTTATGTGCATAAAAATTACCTTGTTATCGGTTCTTCTCAAGAAACAGGAGACGCGTTGTTATCGGGTAAAGTAATTGGCATTGACCCTGGTCATGGTGGTAAGGATTCCGGTGCTGTAGGCTTTGGCCTTAAAGAAAAGGATATTGTGCTGGATGTTGGCTTAAAGGTACAGAAGTTGCTTGAAGCTGAGGGTGCAAAGGTCGTCATGACAAGAAAAGATGATACGTTCTTGGAACTACAAGATCGGGCAAAGGTTGCAAATAATGCGAAAACTGATATCTTCATCAGTTTGCACATTAATGCTGCCACTAGTGAATCGGCTAATGGAACAGAAACATATTGGAACGGAAATTATGAAAGTGCTGCGAGTAAAAAGTTAGCAGAAAAAATTCAAACTAGATTAATAGAAAAGCTAGGTACTAGAAATCGCGGAGTAAAAGATGCTGGTTTCTATGTGATTAAGTATACGACTATGCCTAGCGTACTGGCTGAGCTTGGTTTTATTTCGAACGAAGCTGAAGCAGCTAGACTAAAAACGAGCCAATTCCGTGATAATGCAGCGGAAGCAATCTTATTGGGAGTTTTGGATTATTATAAGTAGACCATATGGAGAAGGGTGCAAAAGGTTGTGCTCTTCTTTTTTCTGTACTTATCACTCTTAAATCTACTAAAATATGCTAAAAATTCATTTTTATGTTAGGATAATAAGGTAAAAATGTAATAGGATTTAAGGAGGATATTAGGTTAAAGAAGTTTATTTTTATGCTGACCGTTGTGCTTATCACATGTACTGTAAGCACGACATATGCAAATACGGCAGCGAATCAAGCAAAAAGCAATGGTGAAAGATTATTAGAAAGGCTAGCAACTTTTGAGGAAACAATAGCTTCAGGTGAAATTAGGGCAATTGATAGTCAATATGATGCACTATCAAATGAGATTAAAAAGACTGAGCTTTCAATTGGAAAAGTGTCAGGTAAATCAAATCGTGACTATTTAAATAATACATATGTTAAACCAGCCAAAATTGCAAGAGAGCGTGTTATTTATGAAGTTTCTCAGTATAGATTACTCTTGATTATTGAAAATCAAGTTTACGAAGATAATGTAGAGAAAGCTAAAGCAAACCTTGAAAAGTTGGAGAGATTAAAGAAACGTGCTGTAGAAATTAAGAAGGCTGGTGGATATGAAGCTCTTCCAGAAGCTGTTGATTTTGACTTAAGATATACAGAAGACTATTTAGCAGGCATTATTACACCACGAGGCATTTATATTTCAGATGTTGACCTTGAGTGGGAGTCTGTTACTGTTATGAATGATACAAACGAAACAGTTGATATTTCAGGCTGGTACTTAATCAGTGAAGAAGGCAATCAACGCTATGATTTTCCAGAAGGCTCAACAATGGAAGCTGGCTACTACATAGCTGTCCTATCAGGTCCAGATGCTTATGATGGCGCTTATGAACAACTATGGACAACAAGCTATATGTGGAATAATAATGGAGATGCTGCATTGTTATATAATGCTGACGGTGAACTTGTTAGCGAATATAGATAAAATAGAAACCTGTTCCGCTACTGGAACAGGTTTCTTCTACTTCTATTAATATAGCGTAAACTCCACAGCCACATCATTTCCTTCAAAATCAAGATAGTGTAAAGTAATCACACCATTTTCAAAGAAGATTTCGCCTGTTCTTATTTCATCGCTATCGTCCCAAGAAAGGTCATATTCAAAGGTTGCTTTTGTTCCGTCAAAGCTTTTTAGTGTTGCCATGAAAACATCGTCACCGTAAGTTGGTGATTGATAGCCTAACCAGAAACCATTTTCCACTTCTGGATTAGCTCCAAGAATAAAATACTCGTTTGGGCTGCTGGAGTTTAAATACCCGTAAGTAGATAAAAGGTTAATTAATAGCTTTAATTGATCGCCATTTTTATATGATTCAAAAATTTCTACTACTGTTTCTTCGTAGTAATCTAATGTTAAGGCTACTTCTTCAGGAAGCTGTTCATATCCGCCTGCTTCTTTAATTTCTACTGCACGTTTTTTAAGGCGCTCAAGCTTTTGGAAAGCTGCTTCAGCTTCTGTAAATTGGTTGGAGCTTTGTAGGCCAAGGATAATATGTAGTAATCGCAGCTGTGATACTTCATAAATCACTCTTTCTCTAGCAATTTTGGCTGGTGTTACATACTTTTCTAGTAAGGCACGGCGGTTTGTTTTACCTGAAACCTTGCCAATTGCTCGTTCTGTCTTTTTGATCGCTGCTGAGTAGTCATCATAAGATAAGTCAATAAGTTCTAAGTTTCCAGCATCAATCGAGTCTTCAAACGATAAACGTAGTTCTGTTAAAACTTTTCCACTTTTGTCAGCATCTTTGTAAGCGACACTAGTTGCAGCGGATGCTTGTGTTGTTACCCCAATGGTTAGAGCAATCACAAGAATAACTAATTTACTAAAGAAATTTTTCACGTGCTTTCCTCCCGGATCATGAAATTGTTACAACTCATTTATTATAACTGGAGAATTCGGCTAATTTTGTCGGAATTAGTCAATGGTGCCTACCAAATTTTCTGAGTAGAAAGAGGCGGGAAGCAGGTTATTGCAACTATTCCTAGTTTCTTTGCGATTTTAGTTTTTCCTTTGCAACTTCTGGATAGTTTGCAATTTCAATGTGCATTTTTGCAACTTATCCAATTTTTTTGCATGTATAGAATTCTTACTCTCAATAAGGAGATCAGTATAGATCAACTGGTGAAAGGATATTCTGTATGAAAAAAACCTCTAACTTAGAGAAAAGGAATGAAAAAACATGCGAATCTTCTCAAGATTTTTGTTTTACCTTAGCAGTATTTCAGGTGCTTTACTTCTTTCTGCGATCCTTTTAGATGTATTTATGTTTAAAGAAGAAGTGATGTTTGAGCTGAATGAATATCTTCAGTGCTTTGCTTTGATTTTTTTAGCTGTTGCTATTAAGTATACGATGATTCCTTTTTACGACCGGAAAAAGGAGGGGTAGGCATAAAAAAGGTGACTCATACACACGATATATGAGTCACCTTATTATGGTTTCTATAGTTTTGCTCGTAAGTTTTCTTCTAGCTTAGTTAGGTCTGAAGAAATACGACCTGGTAGGCTTCTATAGCCGCCTGCTTGCTTAATTTCGATCGCACGGCGCTTGAGTCGGTCTAGTTTTGAAAGCTCGCTCTTGGCTTGATCGATTTTATTAGATGAGATTAACACATCAATTTTTAGTAATAGGCGATAAATCGATACTTCATAAATGGTTCTTTCCACTGCGATTTTGGCAGGAGTGATGTATTGATCATTAAGTGCTTTACGATTGGCGCTTCCGTATACCTGACCAATGGCTACCTCTGTTGTTCTAATTTTGCGTGTGAAGGAATCGTATAGATTATTCACATTCGCTATGTTGGCACTACCGATGGCTTGATTAAAGTGGGTAAGAGATATTTGTGTAATCGTGCCTTGAACAGTTGCTTCAAGAGATTGAAGTGATCGGCCAATTTTAGGGTTTAGCGCTTCATAATTACCAGCATTTTTGATGGCAATAGCGCGTCGTTTTAAGCCGGCTAGCTTTGCGATCTCATTTTCTGCATGTGTTAATTTATTTTTTGAAAGGTGCTCCTCAACGGTCTTTAATAGTCGATATTGAGATATTTCATAAATGGTTCGTTCCACAGCTACTTTAGCAGGGCGAACATAGGTTGCTTCAAGCTGATCACGGTTGCTTTTTCCACTAACTTTTCCAATTGCGATTTCTGTTGCTTTTAATTGTTTTGTAAAGCGGTCATATAGGCTATTCATATTTGTAACAGAGCCAGCATTCATTGCTGCTTGGTAATTTGATAATTCATTAAGAAGGGCGTTGCCTGCTTTTTGAGCATTCACTTTATTGAGTACATCTGGAGATAAATAGTTATGCTTCACTGCAAGCTCTTCAAAAGATGAACTTGAATTTGTGATCACAACTGTTGTGTATAACTCAACTTGCGAAAATAGCCAGCGTACTTCGCTATTGTGCATTCTCACACAACCAGAGCTAACATATCTTCCAATCGAGCTTTCGTTACTGTTGCCGTGAATGGCATATGTTGTTCCATATGTACCTCTTGCATCTAATCCAAGCCAGCGGTCTCCTAATGGGTTACGCGGATCTCCGCCAGGTATGTTTTTCGTATAATAAGGACGGTTTTTGATTTTATTTACAATTCGAAATCTGCCCTCAGGAGTGTATGAGTCCTTTCTTCCGGTTGCTACATCAAATACTTTTACAAGCTTCCAGTTATCAAAAAATGCTAGTTTGTTAGTTGCTTTGTTAATAATGATAAATTGGTCATTTCCTGCTGCCTGCGCTGGTTGTTGTAATCCTAAAAAACATCCGATCACAAAAAGTAAAATTATCCCGATTTTCTTCAATACTCTCACCCACTAATTATTAGATTCTTTTTGTCTAGTATAAAGTTTGCTAGATGAAAAAAATGTAAAAAACTGGAGCGAATGCTATGTGTTTTTGTAGATAGAAAGGTTTTATTTCGACATGCTCTTACTTGTTGCTTTCCTCTCATTTTTTCTGAAAAAACCAAAATAGTCCAAAAAAGTAAGTAAAAAGTTAGATATATTATCTGACTTATGTCTAGTAAACTAGTAAGTTGTATACTATACTCATTTTGGGATGACTGAAAACGTCTTCTTCAGTTTTTGATTGTGGCTGTATTTTTATAAACAAACGAAAAAGGGGAGCTTTTTTTAAAATGAAAAAAACAAAAAAAGTATCACAAGTAGTAGCTACTTCAGCAATTATCACAGCAGCTTTTGTCGCAGCAGGTCCACAGGTGGAGGCAGCATCAAACGTTCAAAGCGCTGTCGCAGAGGCACATGTTTCAGCGAACAAGCTAGTGAAGTTTTATGATGTGAGAAATCAACAAAAAGTTACGATTTCAACTGACTTTTCTACAGCATATGCAAAAGCAAGTGAAGATATTAAAAAAGCTGAAAAAGCGGTGCAGCAACTAAAAGATGGTTCAGAAAAGAAGAATCTAACAGCACAGCTTAATGTAGCCAAAGATAAATTGTTAAAAGCAGCTAGAATCATTGATGCAATTAAAACTGGACAAGATCTACAAACATTACAAGAGACGTTAAACGGACTAGTGGAAGCTGATACATTAAATACAGAGCTTGTTGACGCGTATCATGCATTATCCTTACAAATGAGCAAAGCGGAAAGAGTATTCAGTAAGGTGTACGGTGAAGGAAATCGACAAGTAATCCGCGACGCATTTTTAGTAGATGCAAAAATTGCAAAAGAAACGGTTATTTACGAAGTTTCTATGCATACCCTACAAAATCAAATTGATCAATTATTAGTAGACAATAAAATAGATGAAGCGAAGGCTGCTTACGAAAAGCTCAATCGCTTAGAAACAAGAGCCGTTAAGATTAAAGAAGCAGGAAATAAACTACACCCAGGTAAGTACCCGGATCTACCTGAAATGGCGAAAAAAGCAAAAGAACGCAAAGACAAGATCAAAGAAAATCTTCCATTTGAATTATCTCTTATGCACACAAATGATACACATGCACACATCGAAAACATCGCAAAGTTTGTAACAGCTGTGAATGAAGTAAGAGAGGAAAATCCAGAAGCACTTTTACTAAATGCAGGAGATGTTTTCTCTGGAACTCTATACTTCAATGAATTCAAAGGACAAGCAGACCTTGAATTTATGAATCTTGTAAAATATGATCTTATGACGTTTGGTAACCATGAATTCGACCTTGGCTCAAGCCCTGAAGGACATAAGGCATTAGCTGATTTCGTAAAAGGTGCCGAGTTCCCATTTGTTAGCACGAACGTTGACTTTTCAGCGGATGAGAACATGAAGAACCTATTTCATGATGAAATTACTGAAGAGCCTGCTAATGGTCAAGCTTATAGTGGTGTTATCAAAGAAGTTAACGGTGAAAAAGTTGGTTTCTTCGGTTTAACTACAGAAGAAACAGCTACTCTCTCAAGCCCAGGTAGCGTTGTTTTTGAAGATTACATTGCTGAAGCGGAAAAAGCAGTTGCGGCATTTGAAGCAGAAGGTATTAACAAAATCGTTGCGATTACACATATCGGCTATGATGACAATGTAGAATATGATAATGACCTTGAGCTTGCGAAAATGGTAGATGGTATTGACATTATCGTTGGTGGTCATAGTCATACGAAGCTAGACACTGGAACTGTTGTTAACAAAGACGAAGCAGGTGTGGAAAAGGATCCAACTTTAATTGTTCAAGCTAGCCAATACGGTGAATATCTAGGTACTGTAGATGTTGAATTTAATAATGAAGGTATCATCACAAATGAAGCAGCTCAATTAATTAAAGTAGCAGACAAAGTAGAAAATGCAGAAGCAGCAGAATTGCTGAAAAAATACTCAGATCAAATTGCTACAATCAGAGACACTTCAACAGGTGCAACAGCAGCAAAAGAACTAGCAAATCCACGTACAACAGCTGAAGATCCAACAGCACCAAGTGTACGTAACAGTGAGACAGAATTAGGTAACTTGATCACAGATGGTATGCTAGCTAAAGCGAAACAATTTAAGCCAAATACAGTCATTGCGATGCAAAATAGTGGCGGAATTCGTGCTTCTATTGATGCAGGTGAAATTACGTTAGGTGATGTGTTAACCGTATTACCATTTGGAAACACACTAGCAACAATGAACCTAACTGGAGCGGAAATCTTAACTGCCCTTGAACACAGCGTAGGACAGGCACCAAACGAAAGTGGTGGATTCTTACATGTTTCAGGCATGAAATTCACTTATGATAGCAGCAAGCCAAAAGGTGAGCGTGTCGTAACAGTTGAAGTAGAAGAAACAGAAGGTAACTTCGTTCAACTTGACCCAGCAAAAGAATACGCAATCGCAACAAATGCCTTCACAGCAAAAGGTGGAGACGGCTATACAGTCTTCGCTGATGCGTACGCTGCAGGACGCGTAACAGACTTAGGTTTATCTGATTGGGAGAACTTAAGAGATTATGTGGCGAATCTTGTGACGGTTGAACCAGTGATTGAAGGTCGTATTGTGGATGTAGCGGAATAATGTAGTTTTTAACCAAGCCCTGCTCATTAGAACTAGGGCTTGGTTTTTTGTTGTAATTTTTTTACATAAGCACTAAATATCAACATTCCTTTGCCGATAATATAGTTGGATATGAAAGTTCGGAGGGGAACAAATGAATAAAAAGATAGTAAACATCATACTTGGACTAATATTAGTGGTTGGTATTTTTCATCCAAATTCTAAAGCACAAGCCGCTGAATCTAAGGTTATTTGTATTGACCCAGGTCATCAACGAAAAGGTAATAATACGAAAGAACCAAACGCACCAGGATCTAAAACAATGAAAGCTAAAGTATCTTCAGGTACACAAGGCATTTCAACGAAAAAGCCAGAATATGTGCTAGTTTTAGAAATCTCTAAAAAGCTAGAAGCAAAGTTAAAAGAACGAGGCTATCAAGTATATATGACAAGAACACATCATGATGTGAATTTAAGCAATGTGGATCGCGCACAGTTTTGTAATGCAAAAAGTGCAGATTTAACAATCCGAGTTCATGCAGATGGAAGCACAAACAGAAATATAACAGGAATTCATGTTTTATATCCATCAGGCTCGTACACAAAAAGCATTAATGAAAAAAGTGAATTGGCAGCTTCTCACATGATTAATGAAGTAATAAAATCAACCAGTGCCAATAAAGCGAATGGTGATGGTCTATCACCAAGAACTGATATTACTGGCTTTAACTGGGCGAAACAGCCTGTTGTTCTTCCAGAAGTAGGGTTTATGTCAAATCCAGAGGAAGATCAAAAGCTATCAACAAATGCCTATCAAGAAAAGCTTGCTGAAGGAATGGCGAACGGAGTTGATCACTTCTTTGGTTTGAATGGCTCTGCTTCAGCTGAAGGGGAAAAATTACTTCAGCAGTTAGCAGCTTATAACAAAGCGATTGAAGCTGGAGATCTTAAAGTGGTAAACACACTCTATGATTCTTTTACAAAGAAATTGAAAAATGTAGAAAGTAAGATTGGGAAAGTTTCAGGCTCATCAAATCGTGCTAACTTAAATGAACGGTATGTAAGGCCTGCGAAAATTGCGGTAGAAAGAACGATTTTTGAGGTTTCACAATATCGTCTATTAGATGCGATTCAATCAACTATTAATGTGGGAAATGAAAACCAAGCCATCAGTGAAACAAAGAAGCTTGAACGTTTAAAGAAAAGGGCAATTGGCATTAAGCAGGTAGGCGGATATCAAGCGCTACCTAGTAAAATAAATGCCGACTTAAGAAAAAGTGAAGCTGAGACACAGGGTGCGTTGTTAACCCGTTTACTAAATAGATATAACCAAGCGATTAACAATGGAGATCTTTATGTAGTGGACGGCCAATATGATCAACTAACAGCACAGCTTCGCTTAACGGAAGTGAAAATTGGACAAGTTGGTGGAGCTTCAAATCGACAGGCATTAAATACTACCTATGTTAGACCTGCGAAAATTGCCGTAGAACGGACAATTTATGAAGTTTCGCAGCTTAGATTAATAGAAGTAATGCGGAAATTGACTGCCGAAAATCAGTTGGTGAAGGCTGAGGCAAAATTATCTGTCTTAGAACGTCTGAAAGGTAGAGCGGATGCGATTAAGCAGGTAGGTGGATATGAGTTACTGCCGGTAATGATTGAGGAAACATTGGAAGAAGTTGAGAAAGAAGTTCGGGTGATTGTTACACCCTGAATCATAACCAATAAGAAACCTGAGTTTCTACTATTAAGTAATTCGGTTTTCGAGTACAAAAGCTTAATTAGCATTCTTTTAACAGGATGGCAAAATTAGTGTCAGTGTGCGAGGAGATTGATGTACTGAAAGTGGCAGGGTTATGGTAGTTAAGACTCTCTGATGTTATTCATTGTTGATTTTTTCTAAGAGATACAGCAATTAATAGGCGGAAAAATTCTGGTTAAAGTATACAATAGATGCTTAAAAGGCCGATATAAGCGGAAATATTCCGGCTAACTGCTCTCTATATAGCTAATTTTAAAGAATAAGTTCATATAAGCGGAGTAATTCCCCTTATTTTGTGAAAAATGCTGGTATTTCTCTATTTAGACGGAATTTTTCCGTTTATCTTTTGAAATTTAGTAAAAGTTCTATGCAAAATAATGTAAAAATGCTTGGAGTCACAATGTTCCAAGCATTTTTGCTAATCATATTATCTCTTAATTTAAGTGCAAATAGTACGGTTATTTCTAATTTTGTACTTCAAAACAAAAACCGTTAAACTAACATACTCGGGTTCTTTTAATTACCGCTCAACCAAACCAATCAATATATATTTCCAAACTTCACGAGAAGTAAAGTCCTTCAAAGCAGCCTTTGTAATCTGTTTCGGCTTCATTTCGGTTACAAAGCTAGTGTTAGTTTGAGGTGCTTTCTCTGGACTAAGCATCGTAACTTCTCCAATGTCAGAACCTTTAACAATCTCCGTATAACCATCAAAGCTCAAGCCTTTTTCAACCGTTTTCTTCTTAATTTGTCCATCTTCATTTAACTGATAAACATAAGAAGTTTTCTTTCCATGAATCGCTCCATCACGTATTGCAGGTACATCAATTGCTTCCGCCGTTACAACAGAAACCGTTGTTTTTGTCCCGATTGGTGCTGTTTCTGGCTGTTCAAGAATGCTTGCAACAAAGTTATACGCATTTTCCTTGTCAATTGCTGGTTCATTGACTGGATATGGATTGATTTTATCAAGTGTACCTTCGAGCTTCTTTTTCTCGCCAGAAGCAGTTGCAGTCAATTTCATACCAGTATCAGCTTTTTTGAGTTGCTTTTCTGAAAATTCTCCTTCAATTGCTAATTCATTTGATGCGATTGTAATAATAGGGTTTCCGAGATTTTTATTAACTTCAACAACAACTCCGTCTATGTTACTGACCATAGAGGCCGAATTTTCTTGTTCATTAATGTTGTCTAACTGATTTTCGTACTTCGTCTTTTGTTCTTCAAGCTTTCGTTTTTCAAGCTCCTGCTTATAAATTTCCTGCTCAATTGTGCTTTCAATCATTTCAGAGGATGCGTGTACATCAATCTTTAACCCATCTTCAAGAATAGAGTCTACCTCTATTTCAGATGTGGTACTAGGGATGGAGCTTTGATAGTCTTCTAGAGAGTCAATGTAGTCTTCAACACCTTCTATTTCACCCTCAACCTGTGTGATTTCTGATTCGAGTGTTTCTTTCAAAGAATCGATTTCAGGTGATGTATATAAAAATAAAGGAGTTCCAATCGCCACTTCATCTCCTTCTTCTACAAGAAATTGCTGAAATTCAATGTTTTCCAGTGGAAGATATACATCCTGTTCTTCCTTCGGGACCAAGATCCCATCTGTTTCAAACGTTTCAACAATATCTCGTTCCTGTACTCGAGTCCACTTTTCAACATGAACGGTATGCTGAACCTTACTATCATCTTTAAAAATTAAATAAACGTTTGTTCCAATAAATCCGATAACAATAACTGCTAACACAATACTTACCCATCTTTTCATTTCGTCCACCTCCTTAGAATAATACAGGGATTTTAATGAATGCCATTAACCCTGTCAGTAGCCAAGTTATTAGGTAGAACAAAATCAAAAGAGTAAGAGCTACATATCTATTTTTTTCACTAAGAGATGCTAAATAATAGTATTGAAGAATTAATGCTACTAGATGAAACAATGTGATGGAACCGAAAAAAGAGTTCCAATACTCATGTTCAAATGCGTATTGACTAAGTACACCAAAAGAAAAAGGATTGCTTATCAGATTTAGATCAAGTAAAACCAAAACTGGCATTGTTACAATTTGTCCAAGTAGTAAGAAAGCAAATCCAAACGATTGCACGATGACTACTTTTATATAAGGGATTTCTAGAAAGATCCAAAAAAATATGGAGGCAAACCAGATAAAAAGGGTTGGATATAGAATGCTAGAAATGAGCTTTCCTCCAAGTAATAGCAGCTTGCCAGATTCATATTCTTCTAACGTATAATTTGTAATATTTCCAGAATAAGTTTCCGTTCCGATTCCGAAATATGTACTAGTTGCATAAGTGATTAAGCATAAAACATATAGCAAAATCAGTTTGGGGAAAACTCCTTTGATAGCTTCTGCTTTCTGTAGTTGATAAAGGCTGATTTGTGGTCTAAATAGCCCTTTCACTATGTTCAAATGGTAATTCATTCGTGTGCTCCTTTTAAAAATATGTCTATATTTGTATTCTAACTTAATTTGCAGAGAATGGAAAATAGGTTTGATGACCTATGAAGAAATTAAAATATCATTTTTATAGATATTAGTATCTACTAAGAAATTGTAACTTGTTATATAGGATTGGACTATTTCATGATGAATAATCCTTTTATCCTATTAGTTTTAATAGGAAATCCCTTTCGAAATACAATTTTACCAATTTTCTTCAAGAAAAATACATAATATTACACACGCTATGTATAAATGTGGTAATATGACTAGGTGGAAAATACTAGTATAGGAGTGTTTATTTTGAAGAAAAAGAAAAAATTAAAAAAACAACTCATTCAAGCAGCAGCAGTTACAGCTTTAACTGGGGCGGCATTTGTAGCAGCTGGACCAGCTGACGCATCTGCAGCAACTGATGTTTCAAAACTAGTCAAACAAGCCTATGATTCTTCCAATCAATTAAAAGGATACTACGACCTAAGTAAAGTAAAAAGTATCAGCCTTTCCAAAGAATTCGTCAATGCTTATGACAAAGCGAAGAAAGACATTGTAGTGGCTGAAAAAGCACTTGCAAACGTATCCGCAAATAAAAGTGCTCTTGTTGCTCAACTAGATGCAGCAAAAAATACTTAATCAAAAGCAGCAAGATTAATTGACGCAATCAAGATCGGAGATGCCCTAACTGCGAAAACAAATGAATTAACACAATACATAAACGAAGATGTTATTGATGAAGATATGGTCGAAACATACCATGAATTATCAGCAGATATTAATAGAGCAGAACGTGTTTTTAGTAAAGTATACGGTGAACAAAATCGTGAACTAGTACGTGGGGAATTTCTTCTAGATGCAAAGATTGCTAGAGAATCAGTTATCTATGAAGTATCACGCTACACTTTACAAGACCTAATCACTCGACAGTTAGAAGAAGGTAAAGTTGCAGAAGCAGAAGAAAACTTCGCAAAATTAGATCGTCTTGAAAAAAGAGCGGTTGAGATCAAAGCTGAAGGAAATAAACTTCACCCAGGAAAATACCCTGAATTAAAGAAAATGGCTGACTCTTTAAAACAAGCCAAAGAAGTAATCGAAAGTGGCTTTACAATTACTGTAGAAGGAACTTCAACAGATGCTAACAAGCCAACTGTTTATGGAGAAGATGAAGTTCAAACAATTGAAAAAGATATCGTTGTTACAGTTCCTAAAGGTACATTCATTGAGCTTAAAAACCTTGAGGTAAAAGGAAATATCATCCTTAAAGGTGCAGACGGCTCAGCTGGTAAAGTGACATTAACAAATGTGAATGTAACAGGAAGTGTGAAAGTTGAGGAACAAAAGGTTGTATCAACAACTAAAGGAATCTCAAGTATTTTAGATATACCAGTACCTATCCAACTGATCCTTGGAAAAACTAGCATCATTGGTGAACTAGTGCTTAATCAAAGTGCAAATATCACAGCAGAAACTGGCGTGAAAATTCCGTCCTTAGTAATCAGCCCTGCTCAAGATCTTGGAATTGTTTCCTTAAATGGAGATCTATCATCTTCTAAGGTAACAGTAGGCGGACAAGGTGCAGAGGTTAAATTAGGAGCAAGTGCTAAAGTATTAGAAATGATCCTTAACGCTAAAGCAACAATTGATGCAGAAAATGGAGCATTATTACAATCTCTTCAAGTTGAGACGAAAGATAAAAATTCTCTGGTTCTGTTAAAGGGAGATTTATCTTCTACACTAGTAAAAATAAAAAATAGTAATGCAGCAATTTCAGTTGCAGAGAATGCAGTTGTTAAGAAGATTGAGAAGGATAAGTCAGTAACAGACAAGATTGTTGTTGATAATAAAGGTAAAGTTGAGGATTCGGATGGGGTTGAGGTTCCGGTTCCGGGGAATACTGTACCGCCGGTGAGTCCAGGGGGAACTCCTACCCCTAGTGACAGAACATTGCCAACTATTTCACATACTCCAGTAACAACGGCGGTAGAAAATCAATCTATAAATATATCAGCTGATGTTAGTGATAATGTAGAAGTTGCGAGTGTAAAATTATTTTACAGAACAACAGGTGAAACAGAATATATACAAGTAGATATGATAAAGGGTGTTGATAATAATTACAATTTCGATATTCTACCGGAAGATGTAACAACATCAGGGGTTCAGTATTATATTGAGGCTATAGATAGGGCAAATAATATAAAAAGTGATGGAACATCGAGTTCTCCATATTCTATTTCAGTAAGAGAGCAAACTACACTAACAATTGATGGAATTGATAGTGAATCTGACCAGGCAATTGCTGGTAGAGAGTTAACTGTCATTTTGCCTACTGGGTGGGAGAGACAAGAAGAGATCGTATTCAATGGTATAGAGTAGATAACTTAAATGGCGATAACAGAGTAGCGATTGAAGGAGCTACTGATGAAAAATATACTCCAACTTCGTCAGATGTCAGAAAATATGTAAGTGCTGAAGTCACACTCAATCATGAAGTAATCTCAAGTGATTTAATAAATGTATCTCATGATATACATTTTCTTACATCAACTGAACATGGTGGGCCAAGAGTTACTAATGCAATACTAGCTGAAGGGAACCGATTAGTTTATATAGTAAAAAGTGACCATACAGATTATGTTGTCGGTGAAGAAATACCAGTTGGAATATCAGAATATGAAATTAACGATTTATTTCTGGGAATAAATCAAAGTACCCCATACCTATATGTATTTGAGGTGGATCAGGAAGATAATATAGCATTTGTTTGGGATTATTCTAAATTTAAAATTGATCCAAATGAGCAAATACCAGTAACAGATCTAGAGAAGATTAACCAAGTCATCGTTGAAGCAACAGGAGATAAAATTGAAACACTTAAGTTAGAAGGTGTAAATGAAGAGTTAATTAAGGAACTTGCAGACCTATTAACAAAAGAAAACCTTGATGTAACTCCAATCGGTTCCTTAATTGCTGATGCAGATGGAGAAGATGAAGACGATACAGTATCAGAAGAAGAATTTGCGGCGTTCTTTACAGGTTTAGATTATGCTCAAGTAGTGGGAACGTATACTGGATTGAAGGATGATCAAAAGGCTGTATTAGCTAAATTAAAAGAGATTTATCCAACGCCTACACAAGAGTTAACTGATCTGGAGAAGATTAACCAAATCATCGTTGAAGCAACAGGAGATAAAATTGAAACACTTAAGTTAGAAGGTGTAAATGAAGAGTTAATTAAGGAACTTGCAGACCTATTAACAAAAGAAAACCTTGATGTAACTCCAATCGGTTCCTTAATTGCTGATGCAGATGGAGAAGATGAAGACGATACAGTATCAGAAGAAGAATTTGCGGTGTTCTTTACAGGTTTAGATTATGCTCAAGTAGTGGGAACGTATACTGGATTGAAGGATGATCAAAAGGCTGTATTAGCTAAATTAAAAGAGATTTATCCAACGCCAACACAAGAGTTAACTGATCTGGAGAAGATTAACCAAATCATCGTTGAAGCAACAGGAGATAAAATTGAAACACTTAAGTTAGAAGGTGTAAATGAAGAGTTAATTAAGGAACTTGCAGACCTATTAACAAAAGAAAACCTTGATGTAACTCCAATCGGTTCCTTAATTGCTGATGCAGATGGAGAAGATGAAGACGATACAGTATCAGAAGAAGAATTTGCGGCGTTCTTTACAGGTTTAGATTATGCTCAAGTAGTGGGAACGTATACTGGATTGAAGGATGATCAAAAGGCTGTATTAGCTAAATTAAAAGAGATTTATCCAACGCCAACACAAGAGTTAACTGATCTGGAGAAGATTAACCAAATCATCGTTGAAGCAACAGGAGATAAAATTGAAACACTTAAGTTAGAAGGTGTAAATGAAGAATTAATTAAGGAACTTGCAGACCTACTAACAAAAGAAAACCTTGATGTAACTCCAATCGGTTCCTTAATTGCTGATGCAGATGGAGAAGATGAAGACGATACAGTATCAGAAGAAGAATTTGCGGTGTTCTTTACAGGTTTAGATTATGCTCAAGTAGTGGGAACGTATACTGGATTGAAGGATGATCAAAAGGCTGTATTAGCTAAATTAAAAGAGATTTATCCAACACCAACACAAGATGTTCAAGCTGTGGCATTTTCATCCTTAAATATGGGTGATACTTTTATTGTAGAGGATGGAATTGTAAAATTTATTTAATTTTACAATAAGACTTTAGAAATGATGTTATAGATACTCTGTAACATCATTTTTATCTAACAATCTGAATGATACAGTATTTCAAACATATTAAATATAAATAGAATACTTTTCTGACTTGCCTATTTCTAATTCTTTTATGGATTAGGCTTTTTTATTTAAGGAGAGTTAAGAGGTTGGGTTACGCAACAACCGAATATTTACTGTTATTTTTTGATGATGTTAAAAGGGCGGAACTAGATTACAAAAATAGAATGTAGCAACAAGTTCAGAAGTTTTTAAATTCATTTATCTGATTTTTTGTTAAGTGATCAAAATTATATCAATATATATCACATTGGAGTTGATTGTTAGTTTTATGTAGTGTGAAAATCTGCTATCTTAACTAATTTAAATACAATTAACAATTACCCTATGCTATTTAAACTATTCGAATGCCTTCCCCATTAAAAGAAGATATTAACTTAACAAGACATAGTGAATTTATTCAAATAACATATCAAGTAATTGCAGGGAGTGATTCTTAAAATATAAAATCACACTCTAAAAGGTGATACACCTATAAATAAAATTGCCTTATACAAAATATTTGTAAAAAAATATAATAAAAGTTATTTTATTAAATACATTAAGAATTGTAAGAAAGGTACTACATTGATATATTTAAATGTTTATTTTTTAATTTTATTTTTAACTTGAGAAAAATAGAATTCATTCAAACTAAAAAAGAGTGCATATTTCAGCACTCAAAAAGGTAACACACACATATATAGAATACCCATCCCAACCAAAATTTATGTCCGTCTTCAAGAGGTAAATTAATAAAAGTTATCAAATCTATATAATACCCCCAATAGTAACAACAAAAATCAACCCCACCTCAATCACATTGCTCCACCAATTTCCTTAATTTATATTTAAATAGCACAAAAGTACCACGAACCCCATAGCACCAACGATTCACCCCCCTCCCAAAGTGCCATTTTACCAAAATGAAAAAAATTCTCATTTAAAAAGGAGGAAAAAAAAGGAATTATGTCGTAAACTAATAAGTGGAAGTAATAAAAAAGAAAGTGGGTAGGCACATGAAAAGTTTTAAGAAGGCAGGCGTTATGGCATTTGCTTTAGCTTTGACTTTTTCCTCTGTGGGGCAAAGTCAGGTAAGCTATGCGACGAGTCAGCCAGAGCAAGCTCAAAAGAGTTATAACGAAGCATTAAGCAAGCTTGGATTTAAGAATTCAAGTGTACAATCTCTTCCTACGTCAAAAAATGAGGAAGAAGTGTTTTACGATGACCTTTTAGTTGTTAAGTATAAGAAAGGTATCTCTTCTAATACTCATAAAAAAATGGGTACAACATTAGTGAAGAAAGTAAGCTCTCTTCAATATGACGTTGTTCGAGTAACGAATAAGAAGAACCTGGATAAAGTAGCAGCAGATTATATGAAGCGTGCTGATGTTCAATCGGTTTCTAAGAGTGCTAAAATCTCTAAGCTTGGTTTACCGGACCAAAAGAGATCTGAGATGTATCATTTAGATAATCTTAAAATTGATGATGCTACAAAACTAGCAGGTAAAAACAAAGTAAAAGTAGCCGTAGTTGATACGGGTGTTGATGCGAATCATCCTGAATTAAAGAATAAGATCGTTTATAACTATAATGTAATGGATCCTATGAAAAAGGGTGCAACAGATTTACATGGTACACATGTAGCTGGGATTATTGCTGCTGAGAAGAACAATGAAGTGGGTGGCTATGGAGTTAACCCAAATGTTCAAATCGTATCGATTGATGTATTTAATCGCTCAATGTTTGCAAGTGATTATTCTGTTGCGGAAGGTATTTTAGAGGCGGTTAAACAAAAGGTACAAGTGATTAACTTAAGTCTTGGATCAACATACCCTTCTCCAATTATTAAAGAAGCAATTGATAAAGCAATTGAAGCGAATATTACTGTTGTTGCAGCAGCAGGTAATAGTGGATCTGAAATGCTAGAATATCCAGCGTCATTCAATGGTGTTATTAGCGTAGGGGCAACGAATGAAGAAAATCAGCTAGCTGAATTCTCAACTTATGGTTCATCTGTTGATGTTGTTGCGCCAGGTCAAGACATCTACAGCTCAGCTTATGATGCGGAACGCGGTTCTACTTTTATGGAGCTTGATGGAACTTCAATGGCTTCGCCTGTTGTAGCTGGAACCGTTTCATTACTATTATCAAAAAATCCTAAATTAACGCCACAGCAAGTTCAGTATATTTTAAATACTACTGCAACAGATTTAGGTAGCAAAGGCTATGACACAACTTATGGATTTGGTTTAATCAATCCTATTAATGCCTTAAAATATGATACTTCAAAAATACCAGCGGTAGAAAAAGTATCAGAAGATCAATTAGTAGAAAAAGCAAAAACACTTGATGGTGAAGAAAAATCTGTTCAAAAAGGAGCTATTACGAAGCTTTATCAAACAGATTACTATCAATTGCCTGTAAATGCAGGAGAATATGTACAAGTAAGCTTAGATCCTTATAAAAAGAATAATGACTATGAATATGAGCTTTATTTCTTCCCAGAAGGAGAAACAGAAGCAGCAGCAGAAAAGCTAACAGTAAACGATGTAACAGTTGGTGCAACAGAGGCTTCCTTATACAAAGCACCTGAAGCAGGAACTGTTGTTATTGGCGTTAAAGATGCATTGAAGAAATATAGTGAATCAGCAAAACAAACGTACACATTAACGGTTGAAAAAGTAGCTGAGTTACAAGAAGATGGTTTATCTGAAGAAAATATGGCTTCTATTACAAAGTTCCCATACAAATCAGGTAACCTATATTTCACTGAAGCAACACCACCAGTTTCAGAAGAAGAAACACCAGCTGATGAAGAAGTTCCTGTTGATCCATTAAATATTGGTGATAGTGACTTTTTCACGTTCTCTGTTCCTGAAAGCAGTGATAGTTCAGAAACATACGAATTTAGTTCAACAGGTGTTCCTGGAATTGACGTTACCCTAAATCTTTATATGGTTGAGAAATTTGAGATGGACGGGGAAGTTATCGAAGAGAAGATGCTTTACGACGCTGTAAATGACAAAGGATATGGACAAGGTGAATCATTCACATTTACTGGTATGCCTGGAGCTACTTATATTCTTGAAGTAACGAATAACCCATTATCTGAATTGTTAATGTGGGGATATTTAGATCAAGGACTAGATTTAACAAGAGGGTTTTCTTCAAACATCCCTTATCAAGTAACACTCGATAAAACAGTATTACCAGCTGATGAAGATCAGTTCCCCGAGGCAGCATATGACTACTCTGAAGAAGTAACAGAGGAAGACGTGGAACAAGCTTATACAACAAAAGATAGTATTCGAAATGGTATTTTAGAAGATTTATTGGCATTACTAATGGGAGGCCAAGAAGATTATTATTCACTTGTCCCTGAGATTGCAATGCCATACGCTGTGGATGAAGTAAAAACAGGTTATTTCCAATATAGCGGTGATGAAGACTGGTATTCGGTTGAGCTAGATAAAACAGGATTATATGAAGTTTCTTATGATGGCAAAGGAGCAGAAGCTGGAATTGAAATTTATCAGCAAGATCCTGAAACAGGTAGCTTTAATATGCTAGCTTCTAATCTATACTTTGATATGGTTGGAGTATCAATGAATGAGAAAACGTATGTAGGATTAAAAGCTGATCAAACATACTATATTAAGTTAGCAGATCCGAATTATCGTCCAAACTCTAACGAGTACACGTTCTCTGCCAAGTTTGTTGCTGAATCTCCAGTTGATAAGCAAGAATCAAACGATGTTTATGCAGAAGCTACAGAGTTAAAGCCAGGAACGATCACTGGTAACTTCTCAACAGAGCAAGATATGGACATGTTCTACTTCACACCGGATTCAAATGGTATTTACGGATATCAAGTACAACCAGTGGAAAGTAAGACAAATAGTAAATATCCTAAACAAATTCAAAGAGAATTAGATCCAGTTGTGTTTGTCATTGAGGACACAGATGGAGATGGAGAATTAGACGTTGAAGAAGAAGGGAAATTAACAATTACAGACTTCGGTTTCTCTGGTGATGAAGAACGTGGATCATTCCATGCATCAAAAGGAAAAGGTTATTTTGTTGTCTTGTTTGATTACTATGGAACAGCATCATTCAAAGATTACAAGTTTACATTCGCTTCAGGGAATAAAGTGGATGAAGACAAAGGGTCTGTCATTAAAAATAATGTTCCATCAAAACCAATTTCACTAAGCAAAGACAAAAGTGGGAAATTAACGGGTACAGGCTACTTAAATCCATCAACTGGTAAAGGTGATGTTGATTACTATAAGCTTGTAATTCCAAACGCAAAACAGAAATATAAAGTATCACTAGATGTACCAACGGATATAGATGGTGTAATAAGTCTTTATGAAGCAAACGGAAAGCAAATTCTTAAAAAGGATCTTTATGGAAAAGGAGATTCTGAAGAGTTTTATGTGAACCTGAAAAAAGGTACTTACTTCTTTAAAGTAGAAGATAAAAATGGTAATGCTAGCATTTCACCATATAAGTTAACACTTCAATAAGGTTCTTAGGCCCTCTATGAGAGATTCATAGAGGGTCTTTTACGATTTACATCTTAATCAAACGTTTATTTATCAACTGCTTTTGAACGATTTTTAGTACTTTATTAATTTTGACCAATTTCGACATTGTTGATATCATATTCTTAATAAGTATAATGAGGTGATCATAATGAGAATGTTAGCTGTTTTATTTCTTTTAACCTCCATTTTCCTTGCGGGATGTGGTACGGATGTAAAACAAAGCGCGAATGGATCAACTGAAGAAAATACAATAGAAGAAAATGAAACAACTGAAGCAACTGAAGAAGTAAAAGAAACAGAAGAACCTCAAGAAGAAACAGCAGAAGTAACGCAAGAGGCTGAAGGGGAAGAAGCAACGGAAGAACCTGCGGTAGATTCTGAACAAGTGAGCACTGAAAGTCTAGAAGGTGTCTACAATGGACAAGTTGATACACATAGCATTGAAGTTGACCATGCGGATCACGGACCTATGATCTTCCAAACGCTAGAAACAGAAGTTGACTTTGATTCTATTAAAGAAGGTAGTAATGTAACACTAGAGTATTATGTCGATGAAAATGGTCTAAATGTCTTGAAAACTATTACAGTTGTGAATTAATTTTAAGTCCCCACAATAAATTGTGGGGCTTTTTGTTCTATAAAATCAGGAATAAAAATGGTAAAAATGTTACACTCACCCTTTTGTTACTTAATGGTAAAATGGTTTAGCAGATTAATAAAAGGAGCGTGCAAAATGAAAAGATTCAATGGTATTCTATCTCTCATCTTTGCTTTTGTGCTTATGATACCAGCCACAGGTACATATGCTGCATCGAACTCAAATTATCAGCGTGCAGTGAGTGCGGGAGAAGAATTGAAAAAGGAATTATCAAAGTTTAATAGCTATATAAACTCTGGAAATTTATATAATGTGGATGCTCAATATGATGCGTTTACGAAAAAAATTCGCAATACAGAGTTACTAATTGGAAAAGTATCAGGTTCTTCAAACAGAAATTACTTAAATACAACGTATGTTCGTCCGGCTAAAATAGCAAAAGAACGTGTAATTTATGAAATTTCTCAAATAAGATTGTTATATATCATTGATAAACGCTTTGACTTAAATCAATTAGCTGAAGCGGAAAGTGATTACGCCAAACTTGAAAGGCTACAAAAAAGAGCAAAGCAAATAAAAGAAGCTGGAGGATACGAAAGCCTACCAACATCCATCAATCGTTCATTACATTGGTGGGAAAGCTATATTGTTGAGCGGCTTAACGCGAATACAAGTGAAGAAATCGTCCCATCTGAAATAGGGACCATTCACGACTTTTTAGTTTACTTGAATCATGTTTACATCAATGATGAAGGTAGTTTACTTGAGTTAAAAGGATGGACGATGGAACCAGTTGGTGAAGATGGTTTCGGCTTTTTCCTTAGATCCTTTTCTAGGTCTAGTTTAGAAAAATTAGATGAAATCAATGCAAAAGGAAATGATGAAGCTGTAAGAGAATGGGCAACTAACATTGTGAATGCAATTGATTACTTTTCTACTGAAAATGGGGCTGTTTGGTATGCTTATGCTTCATCTGCTTGCCAAGGCTATGTACCTTCTTCGTTCCCTGAAGATTCATATCGGTATTATGTAGGATCTTGTGGCTACACCTTCAATGTTTTTAATGCTGATTCTAAAAATAAAACACCAAGTGTATTTTATGATGGGTATTTAGAAAATAAAGATAATTATTAATATAAGCAGGGCAGCCTAGAAGAGGGCTGCCCTTACCTTTATTACTCATTTAATTTGCTTCTCGTTTCTGCTTCATACGTTTCTAAGAAAGCCTTCATGCTGGGTAGATCTGGATATTTTCCAGGGTATAGCTTATTTCCTGCTTCCTTAATTTCAACTGCGCGATGTTTTAAACGATCGAGTTTTTCTAGTTCTTTAAAAGCAGCTGCTTGATCGTTTTGAGCCATGAGATTATTTATTTTATTTAATAGCTCAAAAATAGAAACCTCGTAAATAACCGTCTCACGAACAATCTTCGCTTGCTTAACAAGTGCCTCAGCCATGTATTTGCGTGTTTCACTTCCATAAACCTTCCCTATTATAAGCTCTTCTTTTCTAATATTCACAGATAGTAAATGATAGGACTGAACTAGTTCAGGAGTAAATGTATCATTTTGTACAAACTCATAAACGCTGGTTCTTGAAGCTTCTACTTCATTTTTTCCGTAATTAACAGCATCAATGAATTGAGCTGATCGTATTTGATAGGGTTTAACTGCATCTAGCCCTTGTTGTAGCTCATGTTTTTTCGTACTTTGAAGTAGATTTATTTTTGTCTGTGCGTTTAAGACCGCTGTTTTCGCAACTGAATAGTCTGAGTTAAATTGAGGAGAAAGAGCTACTTCTTCAACAGATGATGCAACGTATTTACCTCTTAGCTTATTGGCCTTTATTTGAGCATCTGCTACAGCTTGCCTTGCTGCTTCTTCAGCATGATCATTTAAAAGATTGTTATTTTGGCTTGTCTTTCCAATTACAATGATTGGCTTTTTCGCAGGATCAATCCATGTTAAAAGCTTCTTTACATTTTCTTCTGCAAGAGCAACACAACCAGCTGTTGGACTTGTTGAGCTTCTCCATACGTGTAAGAAAATCGCACTTCCTTTTCCTTTCACAATCGGGTCTGTATTGTAGTTAATCGCTACTGCATATTTGTAAAGAGATTGCTTTAAAATTTCATAGGAATTCCAGCGAGTATTAGGGTTTCCATTATAGGTAACCCATTTGTTGTAATCAGAAGAAGCTGGGTCATCTATCCAATAATCATTTGCTGTTGTAGTTCGATATGGCAGCTTAACACCAGCTGGTTTTTCACCCCAGCCAAAAGCAGTGCCAAGAGAGTACACTCCAGTTGGTGTAATACCGTCACCTTCTTTTTGCTTAGTTGAAATACCGCTCTTACCAACGACGGCCGACATGGTTGGAAGAGCTTTTCTCCACTCACCGTTACTTTTTTCATATGTTGTGAGGATAGCACCGATGCCACCATTGTTATTCACGATGATGATCTGGCTTTCATCTCTAATTTGGTTCATAGAATCAAAGCCATTCAGCTGACTGGCTGCATTTGAAGTTTGTGGAATCATCGAAAAACAAACCAGAAGTGCTAAGAAAAATAATAGATGCTTTTTCAAAAAAAATACCTCCAATACCGTTTTCTTCTACTATATAGGTCTACGATAAAATCATTAATTTTAAGTCTATAGACAAACAGAATAGAATACAAGAGAGAACATTTGTTTAAAATTCCCAAAAGTGCCTTAAATTTAACTTTCAAAATACAAAAAAAATGATACAATTACTTATTAGTAATCTACTATCTATTACGAAAGAGGATAAACGATGAATAAAAGACAAGATCGTCATAAAAAGAAAAAAAAGAAAAAAAAATTTGTTAGAGGGTTTTTCTTCCTTCTAGTTCTTATACTTGGTTTTGGTGGTTTTATTTTTTATCAATATTACACTGGCCTACAGGCAGCGGGTGAGGGATTTGATAAAAATGCTGCGACTGACTTTGAAGGAGCAGCAGTCGATAAGTTAGGGAAAATTAATGTTCTGTTACTCGGGATTGATTCCCGAGGTGAAGAAAAGTCACGAACTGATACGATCATGATTGCACAATACGATACAAAAGAAGGAACTGCTAAGCTTGTATCGATCATGCGTGATACGTATGTTGAAATACCGGATTACAAAAACTATAAAGTGAACACAGCTTACTTCTTAGGCGGCCCTGAATTGTTAAGAAAAACAATTGAAGAAAACTTTGGAATTGATCTTCATTATTATGCATTAGTTGACTTCAAAGGCTTCCAGCAGGTTGTTGATACACTTGCACCTGGCGGAATTGAGATGGATGTTGAACACAGTATGTCTAAAAACATTGGTGTAAGTCTAGAGCCTGGTGTGCAAATGCTTGATGGAGCAGAGCTGCTTGGATATGCAAGATACCGTGGAGATGCCAAAGGTGACTTTGGACGAGTTGAACGTCAACAGAAAGTAATTAATGCTTTAAAAGACGAATTAATTAGTGTGAATGGTGTAACGAAGCTTCCTAAATTAATTGGAACGGTACAGCCTTATATTGAAACAAATGTTGATGGTGCTGAAGTGATTGGTATTTTAAAAGACTTTGTTTTAAACACACCAGAAGACATTGAAACAATGACAATTCCTGTTGAGGGCTCGTACACAAGTAAAAGTTATTCTCATGCAGGTTCTGTATTGGAGATTGATATGGAAGAGAATAAAGCGGCGTTGGATGCGTTTTTGAATGGCGGTTCGTCGGTGGTGACGAGTGATTCGGATGAGGAACAGTAATTAGATTTTGAGGGAATGCTCAGGCCTTGTGGTGGCCTGGGCGTTTTTTGTTTAATGGGAGTAAGGGAAGTAGTTGTTTTTTAGCAGATGAAGACCAGAGTGGTGGTGGAGGGTCTTCTTAAGTTGGGTGAAGATAAAAGTGGTGGTGGAAATGGGGGGAGGTGGTCTTTATGAGGAAGATGAAGACCAAGGTGGTGTTGGAATAAGGATGAGATGGTCATCATAAGGAAGATGAAGACCAAGGTGGTGCTGGAATAAGGGTGAGATGGTCTTCATGTGGGAGATGAAGACCAAGGTGAGAGTTAAAATTGGGGAAATTGGTTTTCATAAGATGATGAACGACAAACCACAATCCAAAAAAGAGGAAACTGTCGTTCATAAAGGAGATGAACGACAAAACGCTACCAAAAAAAGAAGAAACTGTCGTTCATAAAGGAGATGAACGACAAAACGCTACCAAAAAAAGAAGAAACTGTCGTTCATAAAGGAGATGGACGACAAAACGCTACCAAAAAAGAGGAAACTGTCGTTCATAAAGGAGATGAACGACAAAACGCTACCAAAAAAAGAAGAAACTGTCGTTCATAAAGGAGATGACCGACAAAACACCTCCCCCATAAGTGCTAACAGTCTCACACAAAACAAAAACAGCCCAATCTCACAAAAATTGGACTGCCCGCCATATCTAAAAACCACCTATTTCATATATCGCCCATCCGTCGCCTTCGGAAACCCAGAATTATCCCACTTATGATCCTTCGCCAATTCACTATCCGTCACCAGGAAGTAATCATAACGCACATACCCTTTCTTATCCGGAACAGGATCATTCCAAGTTGCATCGACGTTATACCACGCACCATCGATCTTTACTTTATTCCAAGCATGAGCCCCACCGTTAGCTGTACCTGTTACATACTTCGTTTCAATATTCAACTTACCTAACAAATAAATCATAGCTTCAGTGTAGCCTTCACAAACCGCTGTCCCTTTAATAAGTGCACCATACACATTATAAGAATCTTCAGGTAGAGACCCTCGCAGATAATTATCATAATCATACGCCATATTCAAAACTAGGTAATCATGAATGGCCTTTACCTTTTCGTACTCAGACATGCCAGGAGTAATCGTTTGAGCCAGAATCTGATTAGCCTTTTGCTCTAACTGACTCTTCATCGATAAGATTGTACTAGTAGAATAAAGATACTTAATTTCAAATCTCCCATCAGACCAGAACAAACTCCCTTTATAGCTAAAATAAAAAAGCTCGGGATGATCTTGAAGAACCGAATTCAATGTTTCAAAAACAACATCTGAATCCTTTGAAAAACTCCCAACATTAATTTCTGGCTTTATACTCGAGATTCCATTATAAATAGAAGAATAAAGGCTAGGTGCACTACCTGTTTCTATTGTATCTCTCAAGGTGTTTTCATAATTTGTAAGATAGCTATTTACCGCAGCAGGTAGTGAAGCATATCCACCCGCATTCTTAATTTCAACAGCTCTCTTCTTTAAACGATCAAGCTTTGCTAGTAAGTTTTTTGCTTCATTAAAGCTTCCTTTTTTCACGTTTGCATCGATTTGCTCTAGCAAACGAAGCTGTGATACTTCATAAATGACCCGTTCTCTGGAGATTTTTGCTGGTCTTACAAATTCTTTCAACAAATACTCACGCTTTGAACTGCGTGGAACCTTCCCTATAGCTCTTTCTGTTTTTCCGATCATAGCTGAAAAATCATTATATAAAGAATCGACTAACTCAAGATTTCCTTGATTGATTGCCCGATCAAATGATGTTTGCTTTTGTTTCAATTGATTAGCTACGTTTAATGCATCTTTATATGGAACTTCCCAAGAACCCGCATAAGCTTGTACATGTGAGAAGCTAAAAAACAGGATCACTAGTAACAAGGCTCTCCTTAGCATCAACATCCTACCTACCACCTTTTATTAGAGTTACTAGAATTATAGCAAACTTTTATCACAAACTAGTAAACTTCCCGACAATGGAAAAAAGTAAACAATGTTTTGACAATATATTTACATTTTTTACATAATTTTTACCACAATTTACAATAGGTAAATACTTGGTTAACAAAACTCTATTAATATAAAACTAGTGTACAAGATAACTAGTAGGAGGATGAGCAATGAAAAGTAAAGATCTTTTCAAGAAATTAGTCCCGGTTACAATTCTATCTTCAGTAGCCATTGCAGGTGTTATTGGGGCAACATCAAATACAACTGTTTCAAGTGCAAAAAGTAAAGGCGATCCAGAAATTAAAAACGTTATCTTTTTAATTGGTGACGGTATGGGGCCTTCTCCGCTTGCTGCACACCGCTACATGAAGGATAATCCGAAAACAAAAGAAATGGAACCAACTGAGTTCGACAAGTATTTAGTCGGAATGCAAACTACATATCCGGATGATCCAGCACAAAACATTACTGACTCTGCATCTGCAGCAACAGCAATGGCATCTGGTATCAAGACATACAATAATGCAATCGGTATGGACAATGAAAAAAATCCATACGAAACAGTTCTTGAGCAATCAAAAGAAATGGGAAAAGCAACTGGTTTAGTTGCAACTTCTGAGGTTACGCATGCTACACCAGCTGCTTATGGTGCACATGATGAGAGCCGTAAAAATATGGATGCAATCGCTAATGACTACTTTGATGAATTAGTAAATGGCGAGCATAAATTAGACGTTCTTCTTGGTGGAGGTTTAAAGAACTTCTCTGCTGATATGCGTAAAGATAAGCGTGATCTTGTAGGAGAATTTGAGGATGCAGGTTATACAACTGTATCAACAAAAGAAGAGCTTATGAACGATGATAGCGAGCAAATCTTAGGTTTATTCGCTGATGGTGGTCTTCCAAAAATGATCGACCGTCCAGACAGCATTCCTTCATTAGAAGAAATGACTGAAACAGCAATCGAGCGTTTAAGCAAGGACGAAGATGGTTTCTTCTTAATGGTTGAAGGAAGCCAAATCGACTGGGCAGAGCATGACAATGATGTTGTTGGTACGATGAGTGAAATGGAAGATTTCGAAAAAGCATTTAAAGCAGCAATCGAATTTGCTGAAAAAGATGGTCACACTTTAGTTGTTACAACTGCTGACCATGCTACTGGTGGTATTTCTCTTGGATCTAACACAAAAGCTTCTCCAGGTGGAGACTACAACTTCCACGTAGGACCAATTAAAGCTTTCTCAAAAACACCTGACTACATTGCAGCTGAAATCTTTGCTGCTGGCGACAAAGCTGATGTTGAAGGAATCATGAAAAAGTACATTGCAGCTGATTTCTACAGCAAGATCACTAAAGAAGAAATTCAGGCTGTGAAAGATGCAGCTGTTGCAAAAAACGGTACAGCTATTGATAATGCAATTGAAGCAATCGTAGATGACCATTCTGTTACTGGTTGGACTACTGGTGGACACACTGGTGAAGATGTACCTGTATATGCATATGGTCCACAAAGCGAGCGTTTTGCTGGATTAATCGACAATACAGATCAAGCAAAAATTATCTTTGATCTTCTTGAAGAAAACTATGTACCTGGTGATGACAATGAAGAAAAGCCAGAAACAGGTAAACATATTGGTCGTATCTTAATTAAGAATGACACAACTATGTATAAGCCTAACGGTGATGTATTCCGTACGTTAAAAGCTGGCGAAGGCATTCGCGTATTTAGCTCAGAAGACGGTGTGTATGACGTAGGTGGCGGCTATACTGTTAAGCATGATAATTCAAAAGTAGTATTCTATGTTGGTTTTGTTACTATTAAAGCTGATACTTCTTTAATGAAAGATGGTAAGGCTGAAAAAACACTTAAAAAAGGTAACATGTACCGTGTTTATAGTGTAGATGGAGATCAAATCCATGTAGGTGGCGGATACTACGTTCAAGCAGATAGCAAAGTATCTTATGCAAAACACTAAGATATAAAGAAAAAGCTTTGTGGGATCTTTCTCCTACAAAGCTTTTCCCTTAATCAATTCCTTCTATTAGGATAGCGGTTATTCTCTTTAGAAAGCTCATAATAATCCTCTGCTTTCTTAAAATCTCCAGTTTCTTCCGCAGCCTTACCAGCTTGATAAAGCAACCAAGCATGATTTGGTTCATATTGTAAAGATTGTTCTAGTAATCTTAATTTTTCATTTCCTGAAACTAGATTATTTTCTACGGCAAAGCGGACATAATCAGTTTCCCATGCGTTTTTATCGATAGCCTTTAGAATCCATTGCTGTGCTTCTTCTCTAGTCAATGAACTGTTTGCTGCTTTATACGCTGAATCGGCATTCAGAAATTGATAGGATAACAAGGCACTACTAACAAGAAGGATAAATGTGCTTGATATCGCAATTTTGTTTTTTAAAGAAGATAGCTCCAACTTCTTTGGAGTGACTAAAAGACACAACAGAAAAAGTAAAAAGAAAGGATAGGAAAAAGTAAACTCCAACATTCCGTGTATTAATAAAAAGAGAAAAGCAGGAAACGCCGCTGCATGACTACGCAATAAACGATAGCCAACTTTAATTAAAATAATACAAACATAGATCAGTCCAACGATCCCAATTTCAATCCATATATTTAAAAAGCTATTATGAACTTCACTTGTTAAATACGGAGAAGATTGAATACGATACATGAACAGCTGCCAGGCTTTTCCGCCAAGTCCTATCCAGGTAAATTGCTCCCAATGTTCCAGCGAATCCTTCCAATACAGTACTCGCTCTGAAAACGTACCAACATCAAATCCTAAACGACGTTGTAAGGAGTCAGGTAAGATTCTGTAAAACAATCCTTTCCAATAAAGGTCACTCACTGTTAAAACGATAAAGACTATTAGGGCTAGTGGAAAGATATGACGGTTCTTAAGGTTAGGTACTTTCTCTAAAACTTTAAATCTGTCTCCAATCCAAACAATGACACCTAAGAACATCAGTGAAATTATCGATAAAAATGTAATTTTAATCGTACCACTTAACGTAAATAACATATAAAGAAGAGTTCCACCTGAAATCATAAAGGAAGATAAAAGAAAATATTGTACATGCCGATTTGCTGATACAACATAAAATGACATCACCCATACTGCGGCAAATAGAAGCCATGCCCCTCGAGACTCTGTTAATAAAAACAAAGGCCATGCCGGCAGGACAATGAAACTATGAAGGAAGTAAAGATGTTTTTTTGACTCCTTCATAGCTTGGACAAGATGAAACAAAATGATGGCAGCAAGAAAGGATGCAAAAGCATTTGGGTATTGCAAAAATCCTCCAAGGCGCTCACCAAGTCCGGAAAGTTCTTTAGATAAAGGTAAAATAAAATGTGGAAACGAAATGATTTTTATTAAAATAAAATAGGTTCCTATAATCATTGTCCAGCTTAGAGCAGCAAGGATTAATGGTAGTTGCTGACTGGGGTTTTTTAGGTGGATAAATAACACACCAAAAGCAATAACCGTGCTCCAAACTAGAAATTGATCCAAGGTCCCTTGAACAGATTCAGCACCTAAGAACAGAGTAAACAAGTATAAAAGAGGTATCGGCAATAACCATAGAGGAATATAAATAGGTTGATGACGTATGAAACGAATGAGTAAATAAATCCCTACGAAAGCAAACAGTACGAGGGAATATTTGTACATTAACTCACTAGGGTAAAGCCCGAAGCTTATGAGAGATAACAATAAAAAAAGATAAATGATAAATACCATTAGACGCACCTTCCGTAAACTACATAAGAAAAAGAAACAGCCATGTAGCTGTTCCTTCCTCTTTCTATAATCTTACCATAATAATCAACTAATACTTTAACGCATGTAATGTTGTTTTAATTTGATCAAGACTTTCAATATACTCACTTTGCGTTAAGAAGATTGTGTTTGTATTTGGATTTTCAGCTGATAATCTTATATACCCACCTGTATAACCCAAATTATATGTTCCTAATTTGTCTCCATTATTTGAATAAACATAAGCTTTATTATCATCAAATGGAGTAAATAGAATCTTGTTATTAAGTGGATAAAGAGATGCCCACTCTGTATAAGGAATATTTGATTGCCAACTGAATTGGCCATTCGGTGTGATGCTTGCGATATATTCACTAGTATTCATATAAAGCTGGTTAGTAGAACTGAAGAAGCTGCTGTGAATATAGTCATCCGAAAAGTCAGGGATAATCTCAATCTCTTTTTGAATATTTCCATTAGCATCTAAAGAATAATAGTGTGAACCAGTTAAGATTAAAGTGCTTAGTCCATATTCACGTAAATCATATACATACCCAATATCATTTGCTTCCCAGTTCTTTTCGCCCTCAGGATTAAAAGAATAAAGGGTATCTATTGAAGAGAAATAATCATCTCCACCATAAATGATATTTACATACACATTATGATCAACTTTCAGTAGCTCAAAATGGTTAATGTAATTGATCTCTGGGTTGTCAATCGCTAGACTGTTAGTCCACTCTTCATTTCCTGTATTCGAATACTTTGTTAGCGTGCTATCTTTCCAATTGTTTATGTCGATATTTATCACATAAACTGATCCATTTGGTCCTAGTTTCATATCCCAGGCACCAGTCGGCTTAGAGAGTGAATATAGAAGCTTACCGCTAGATGAAACAGCATGAATTTTATCTTTTACAACTAAGTAAACTGTTCCGTTTTCGCCAATTAGGTAGAAATCTTCAAATTCCATGCTTTGATTTACTGAATAAGTCCATTCTTTTTTTCCATCGGTTGTGTAGGAAGTAACGGCTCCCTTTGTATAGTTAATTGTCACAATTCGCGGGTCTTCCTTTGTACCGCCTAGTTCAACTCGGTGATCTTGTACAGTCCAAGAATTCTTTTTTGTTCCATTCACATCAAAAGACATAATATCTGCCTTGTAGACTTCATCAACAATATTATAATTTCCATAAAGTAGGCTGCCGTCGTCTTGTACATTTCCTTCAAATAATGGTTCACCAGTAAATGAGGCTTTCCAACCGTCTTCAGGGTTGCTAGTGTTTAGTTCAGATTTAATGTTGCTTTCCCACTCTGTTAAGGTGTTAGTGATTGTTTCGGGAACCGCTTTATATCCACCCGCTTCTTTAATTTCAACGGCTCTTTTCTTCAGGCGCTCTAACTTTTCTAAATTGCTTTGCGCTTTATCGAGTTGGCCTTCAATATATTGCTTTTCGATAATGAGTAATAAACGGTATTGAGAAACCTCATAGATCACACGTTCTCTCGCAATTTTTGCGGGACGCACATAGGTATTGTTCAATTGATCTCGGTTAGATTTTCCTGAAACCTTCCCAATGGCTCTTTCCGTTTTTTTAATTTCATTTGACATAGCATCATATTGATTATGTATGTCCTCAATATCACCAGCGTTAATTGTTTGTTCAAATGATGACAGCTTTTTCAGAAGTCCTTGACCAAGTGCTTTTGCATCATCTTTTGCAGCTGCATGAGTGATGTTGGCACTGAAAATAAGAGTGAAAATAGCTGTTAAAAGAAATAGTGCTTTTTTCAATGGTTGAATCCTCCTATGAAATATAATTCTATAAACCTATGAATATATTACCATAAAATGAAAATATTTAAAGTTGCTTAGGAAAGGATCTAGTAGATAAATGGGAATGAAATCCTAATTCTAAAGTAGTGCTTGCATGATAAAATGACGAAGTAATCTATTATTTATTTTTACCGTAGAGGAGATCGTCTGTTGAAAAAATTACCGATTATTGCTTTATCCGTAGGTTTACTTGTAAGCCCTATTAGTCCATTAGCAACTGAAACAACTGCCCTAGCAGCTCAAAGTCATACCAACTATGATGCAGCTGTGGAGCAAGGTAGATCGTTAAATGCGATTCTATCAATTTATAACAATGCTATTAATAAAGGTGAGCTTATTACGATTGACATGTTTTATGATACGTTAACAAGTGAAATTCGTCAGCTAGAGATTAAGATCGGAAAGGTATCAGGAGCTTCGAATCGTGAAAGGTTAGCGCAAACATACTTAGTTCCCGCAAAAATAGCTGTTGAGCGTACGATCTATGAGGTGTCTCAATCTCGATTAATGGATGTTATTATGGAAGATATTTTTAATTATGAATTTGAAAAAGTTGAAAGAAACACGGCGAAGCTTGAGCGGTTAAAACAACGCGCAGTAGCAATTAAACAAGCCGGTGGTTATGCAGCATTGCCAGCGGTTATTGACCAGGACTTAAGATATTGGGAAGCTGATTTACAAGGCTTTTATTTAAGTGAACTTCTTTACGAATATAGTGATGCTATTGATTATTATGAAGATATTGACATGGCAAACGAACTGTACAACAACCTAACCAAGCAAATGAAGCTAACTCAACAAAAAATTGGGAAGGTAGCAGGAAAAGCATACCGTGCTGAGCTTGATGAATTCTATGTACTACCCGTAAAAATGGAAATTGAACGCACAATTTATGAAATTTCCCAATATCGTTTATTAAATATGATTTCTGATGACTTGTACTTAAATTCTGATGCAGAAAAAGCACAAAAAGAATTTACTAAACTTGAAAGATTAAAAAATAGAGCAGTTGAAATCAAAGCTACCGGTGGTTATGCAGAGCTTGTAGCAATTGAAGAGTATTTAAGGAATATGGAATTTGGGTTAACTGATTATCTTAACTTGTTGGTTAATGGAGGAGAGCTTCCAGTAGACACGGGTGATGCTGTTAATGAACTTTGGTCAGCCATTTCAAATAGTGACACAACGACTGTTCAAACTCTTCTTACTGAGAACACATTTAACTTAAATGAACTTGTTGTAACAGATAACACGATGAATTCGGACATGCTTGTTCTTCAATATGCTGCTGAGTATTCAAATGTGGATATTGTTAAATTACTAATTGATCACGGAGCCGATCCATTACAAACGAATATACATGGACAAGATGCAATGGGCAGTGCGATTATTGGCAACAATATTGAGATTGTTCAATATTTCTTAGACAACCATTTTGATGCGAGCTATGTGAATGTCGATGATAATGTGTTCCAGCGTACACCGTTAATGTATGCAGCTGGTCATGAAAGACCGGAAATTACTCAACTTTTGATTAATTCTGGTGCCGATCTTAATGCACAAGATCAAATGGGACAAACTGCACTTATGTGGGCTGCTTCTTATAATCATGTTGAAACAGCTAGAGTCCTACTTGAAAACGGAGCAGATACAACACTTGTTGATGGAAGTGGTTTAACTGTTTTTGATATGCCTTCTGCTGATTATGAAAATTATGAGGCGATGGTGGCTTTATTAGATTCCTATAGATAATAGATGTAACAGAGAGCAAAGACGCTCTCTGTTATTTTTTATGGGTTTGCACCTTTTCAACATAAAACGATAGAAACCTAAATAGTGTAATAGTATAATTATCCTATTATTAGAAAAAAAGGGACACATTGTAGGAAATGTAGGAGGTAAACATGCGAACAGCAAAAGCACTACTATCTATTATTTTATTTTTATCACTTTTTTCATTCTCGTATCCAACACATGCAGCAAATACTGCACTTAAAGATGCTGAAAATGTAGGGAATATGCTGCTGCAAAGGCGCGCCAATATGGAGGCAGCTATCAACAAAGGTGACCTGGAAACAATTGATATGCTTTATAACGATTTCACAGCATATATCACCAAAACGGAGCGGGCAATTGGTAAGGTATCCGGGAGCTCTACTCGTTCAAAGCTACTTAACAAATATGTAAAGCCATCAAAAATAACAAAAGAACGAGTGATTTATGAAGTATCGCAAATTAGATTATTGGATATCATCGAAAGATCTTACTTTGATGGGAATGGACAAAAAGCAACAAGTGATTTAAAAAAATTAGAACGTTTAAAGAAAAGAGCCGTTGATATTAAAAAAGCTGGTCTATGCACAACTGCCAGCAGCGGTTACAACGTTTTTAACGAAAACGGAAAATCGAGTAAAAAATACGAATCTTGTTCAAAAGTTAGGTCCTCAATTAACAAATATTAATGTATCAGTTGCAACGTTTGGCGCGAGCTCAAATGGAGAACACCTTATGCTATCTGTTCTACAAGGACTTCCGGCGACGTTAGCTGTAACAAATCTTTATACAAAAGAACTAGTTGACGTAGAACCTCTTGCGAACACAACGGCAGGCTGGTCAATTGAAGAAGGTCCTGCAGGTACGTTTTTCATCGGAACCACACCAAACGAATTATTATACAAATACGATGTGAACAAAAAACAGCTTACGAAAATTGGAAAAGCTACAACAGAAAATAACACGGTTATTTGGGATCTTGATTATTCAAGCTCAAGCAATGCGTTTTATGGTGTTACTTCAAATGAAGGAAAGGCCTTTAAATTTGTTGATGGCAAAGGCTTTTATGATTACGGCACGATTCTTTCAGGTAAAAAGGATGCGAAGAGTGTTGCTTATGGAGACAATGATTATCTCTTTGTTGGCTTAGGTTCTCCGGCAGAGCTTGTTGCACTTAATGTGAAAACGAGAAAAAAAGAGCTGCTCTTACCGAGTGCTTATAAAAATGAAAAGAACATTCAAGCTTTAGATGTTGTTGACAATCTTTTGTTTGTGAAGGTAAATCCAAGCGGAAAGATTTTATACTATGACGTGAATTCAAGGAAATATCTTGGTGAATTTGCAGCAGACTCTTTTGGTGTATCCGCGAAATCGCCTAGAGGAAATGTTGTGTACTATGGCTATCAAAATTCGATCTATTCGTTTAACTTAACAACGAAGGAACGTAAGCTTTTGGTAGATCGTAAGGTTCCGGGTACAATTGTTTCCTTTGATTTTATCGATAACGATACACTTGTGGGCAAATTAGGTAGTAATGAGCGTTATTTTACGTATGATTTTGACAGTCAGCAATTTCAACATGATTTAATGACTCTACCTGCCCAACCGATTGAATTACATCATATTGGTTCTGATGGTCAGGGAAATGTGTTTAGCAGTGGATTTTTAAATGGTAGTCTTGGTATTTATTCACCGAGCACGAAGAAAACCGAGGTAAAAGGAACAACTGGTCAGGTAGAAGGCTCTGCTTATATTAACGATAAGATGTATTTGGGTGTTTATCCGCAAGCGAAGATGATTGAGTACAACCGATCTACTGGTACATCTAGAGAGCTTCTTAATTTAAGTGGATATGGGCAAGATCGACCAAGTGCTGTTCTTCATCTTCCGAATACAAATAAATTATATATCGGAACAACACCACGTTCAGGGTATAGTGGTGGAGCGTTAGCGATTCTTGATGTTGGTTCGAATAAAGCCACAGTTAAAAATCAGCTGATTAAAGATCAGAGCATTGTGTCATTATCATATTCAAAATCCCAGGGAAAAATCTATGGAGGAACATCTATTTTTGGAAAACCAAATGTAGATCCTGCTAAAACGAACGCAACATTGTTTACAGTTGCTGCGAATAATGCAAATGCAGCCCCTGTTATATTAAAGATGCCATTTAAAAATATCCGTTTTTATTCAGCTCTTGCTGTGGCAAATGACGGAATGATTTGGGGATTAGCAGATGAAATTCTTTATGCTTACCATCCTGCTAAAGGTGTCGTGTTCAGCAAGAAAATTGTGAACGATGTTTCAGGTCATTCACCAAATGGTTCCTTATTAATAGGAAAAGACGGATACCTCTACGGAGTTGTCGAAGGAACGATCTTCAAAATGAATCCGAAAAATCATAGACTCACCTATTTACGTCAAAAACGAGATGTAAAACAAGTGATTCAATCTCCAGATGGAACGATTTATTTTCATGATGGAGTTAGTTTGTGGAAGTACTCTCTTTAATATGATTTAGTAAAACACCTTGTATTCCTTACAAATACAAGGTGTTTTTTATTCATAAAAAAAGAGGAATTGTACAGGCTAATCAATAATATCTGTCAGTGGGAGTGTCATCCATGGAATTATTTGAACGACATAAAATCATAACGACGGACAATGAAGTTGTGATTACTCTTTATTTAGATTCTTTTTCAACAGAATTTTCAAGTGAATTAGGATTTAAAGGGAAAATAGATGATTTACATGCAACGGCAAAGGAATATATTCAAAAACGTTTTCCGGATATTAAACATGCGACAGTAAAGGTTGTAGCAGGAGTTGTACTTGTTTCAGCTTTTTCTCTTCATACGACGCAAAAAGCTTCAGCACATGTTGCTGATTTTAATATGACATATCTATACTTTGGGAATACCAAAAGCTACATAAGTCAGATTGATCGCACGGGTGGAAACCTTAATCTTGTTTCTCCAAGCTATTTTGATCTGAATAGTGATGGGTCACTAAAATTAACGTCTCAAGTTGATAAAACGTTTGTAAACGAAATGCATAATCGTGGGATTAAGGTTGTGCCATTCTTAAGTAATCACTGGGATCGGACATTAGGGAGAACAGCATTAGCTAATCGTGAACAGTTGTCTCAACAAATTGCAGATGCAATCGTTACTTACAATTTAGATGGAGTTCAAGTTGATATAGAAAATGTAACAGATGTTGATCGGGACAATTATACTGACTTAGTTCGACTACTAAGAGAGAAGATACCTGCAGATAAGGAGGTTTCTGTTGCAGTAGCGGCCAATCCTTATGGGTGGAATAAAGGCTGGCACGGCTCCTATGATTATAAACAGCTAGCCCAATACTCCAGCTATATTATGATAATGGCCTATGATGAAAGCTTTCAGGGAAGTCCTGAGGGTCCTGTCGCAAGTCTTTCGTTTGTAGAAAACTCGATTAAGTATGCATTAGGTGAAGAGGTTCCTCCAGAAAAAATTGTGCTTGGAATTCCTTTTTACGGTCGTTACTGGAAGCAAGGAGAAAGTTATGGAGGCTATGGACTATCAAATAGCAGGGTAAGTGAAATTACAAGTAAATATAAAACAACTACAACCTATGATACAAAAAGTCAGTCACCGATGATGACCTTTGAAGTAAAATCAACAGATCCAATTATGACGGTGGCGGGAAGAACATTAACCGCTGGTACTTATCATCTTTGGTATGAAAATGAAAGGTCCATTCAAGCAAAAGTGAATTTAGTTCATAAGTATGGTTTAAAGGGAACAGGAAGCTGGAGTCTAGGGCAAGAGGACCCGAGTATATGGGAGAATTATCGAGCTTGGTTAACAACCCATACTACAACAGTCGATAGTGATCAAAGTCCAGCTGTGGAGGAGCCAGCAGGGGATAGCACAACCTATGTTGTCCGCGGAGGAGATACATTATCTAGTATTGCCAAAAAGTTTGGATTAACAGTCACACAGTTAAAGGAGTATAACTCGTTAACAACAGATGTGATTTACATCGGACAGCTTCTTTATTTGGTTCCTAACGAAGAAAACACACCTATTATTATTCCGAACACAGCTCTTCCGACAAACCATGGTCAGATTATTGGGAGACTGTACTTAAAGGAAGATACACAGCTACTAAAAAAGCAGCCAAATGGTTCCTATTTTAAGTATAAGCTGCTCAAAAAAGGCGAAGTGATTAATGTGTTTGGCGCTCAAGGAAATAAATATGATGTTGGCGGTGGATATTATATAGAAAAAACAGACCGAATGAGTCTTCATATTGGGCGGTTATTGATAAAGAATCGGGAAGTGTTATATAAGCCGGATGGTACGTTTTATCGGTACTTAGAAAAAGGGGAAGCAATAAAAGTATTTTCCTATGATGAAAATAAGTATAATGTTGGTGGGGGCTATTATATCAAACCAACTGACAATGTGTTATTTTATGAGGGGTTTTTAAAGCCAAAAAGCTATCTAACTTTATATAAACCGAATGGGGCGGTACACAGACATATTCGCCCTGATGAATATATCCGAGTTTACAGTATTGATGGTGACAGATTTTACGTTGGTGGAGGATATTATATAAAAATTGATCGGAATTTAGCTTCGTTTGTGAGACATTAAGATGAAAAATAGGTATCAACATAAAGACCTCCACTTGGAGGCCTTTATGTTAATCATACACTTGTCTAAAAGAAAAATCCAAACCCTATAGTAAAACGAAAATGATGTCATAATTATGGAAAGCTGTCCAACAATATGGAATACTACCATATTTATGAAACTACGGGAACAAAGACTATTTTACCACATTTCAGGGAAAATTATGCTGTTTTTTCACAATTTATTAAGAAAGTTTTTTCTTTATTTTTCAGTGGGGAAAAAAATAAGGACTTCTAGAAAAATCAAGGGTTTATTATGGTTTTTATATAAAATTTATTTAGAAAAAAACGTTAATTAACATAACTATTAACAAAATGTTCCATAAAGTTTAACAATAAATCCCTTTAAAATATTAGGAAAGTCACATAGAATAAAAGGTAGAAAGAGACTATCAAATTTCGTCGAGGAGTAGGAGATTTTGTTTAATTTTAGGAGAGTTATTTATTTGGGTTTGTTAATCATGTGTATAAGCTTCATTATACCATCTATTAAGGGACAAGCTGCCTCGAATTCTGAGGAGTCAAATTTCGAGAATTTGGGTCCTAAAGTAGAGTATTTAAATGTAATTAGAGGAAAAAGTGTTACCGTTCAAGGGAAAACGTATTATGTAGCTCTGTTACAAGGAGAGCCTGCAAAAGTAGCGGTAGTAGATTATCAAACAAAGAAAGTGATTGATTTAAAGGAACTTGAAGGAGCAAAGGCTGCTTGGTCAATTGAAGCAACTTTTGACGGAGAGGTTTACATTGGAACAACTCCAAATGAACATGTGTACAAATATGATTTACTAACGAATAACCTAGAAGACCTTGGTAAGGCAACTACGAATTCGGACACTGTTATTTGGGATTTGAATTACGATGAGAAAAATGATCGATTATTTGGTGTTACTTCTTATGGTGGTCGAGTATTTTCTTACAATCAAGAAGAAGGCTTTAAAGATTTTGGCACAGTAATGCAAGGTAGACAATATGCGAGAAGCGTTGTTTATGATGAAGCTGAGGATACCTTATATGTAGGAGTTGGATCACCTGCAGCACTGATTAAGTGGAACTTAATTACAAATGAAAAAACAAATCTTTTAGAAGACTATACAAAATCTAGCTCATCTGTTTATGATCTTGATATCGTAGACGGACAGTTGTTCGCAAAGATGGAAGGAACAAATGAGATCCTTCATTATGATCTTGAAACAGATGAAATGGTAAATCAGTTTAAGGCTGATTCTAGAGGGGTTTCACAAAAGAAGGCAAATGCGACAACTGTATTTTACAGCTTAAAAGGATCTTTATACGAATACAACTATGTATCAAAATCGAGTAAAGAAATCCAATCAGATTTAAACGGATCCAGTGCTGTGTCACTAGATATCATTCCGGATGAAGGTAAAGTAATTGGATTGGCAGGAAATCTCGGTAAATTTTATGACTATAATTATCAAACTGATCGGTTCTCACTTACTGTATTAAAGCTTCCACCACAGTTTGTTGAAATTTTTCGAATCGGAAGTAGTTCAACAGGCGATATTTATAGCTCAGGGTTTATTTCTGGCTATTTATCTAGATATACTCCGTCTATCGCCATGAATCAAACCTTTAGTGGAATTGGACAAGTAGAAGGAATCACTGAATCCAACGGAAAGCTATATTTTGGAACATATCCTAATGGCGATATTTACGAATATGATCCAACTGAAGTATGGAGTAAAGGATCGAATCCGAAAAAAATTCTTTCATTATCAAGTGATGGTCAATCTCGTCCATCAGCTCTTGTCGCAGATGATGAAAACAACCGTTTATTCATCGGCTCTGTTCCAAAACGAGGAGAACATTCAGGTTTAGTGACGATTTATGATACGAAAAATCAAGAAATCATAGACCAAATCGTATTAAAAGAAGGACAAAGTGTTGTATCAGCTACATATGATAAAGAAAAGAATATTTTATATGCTGGTACGTCTGTTTATGATGGCACAGGTGTAAAAACCGAGGATAGTGCGAGTATTTTTAAAATCGACTTAAATCAAGAGACTTATACAGCTGAAGAAGTATCTATTTCTAACGGATACAGCATCATGGTTTCTGCATTAAAATGGGATGAAGATGGGAAGATATTTGGAATCGTTGATAATAAGTTTATTGTGTATTATCCACGAGTAGAGTCTGCCCCAGAGCCTGAGCCGGAAACGGAAGAAGATACTGAAACAGATACTGAGGAAGATACAGAAACAAATCCGGAAACAGATTCCAAGCCTGAACCTGAAGTCGAACCAGAACGAATTGATATTTATCCGATCATTCCTGAGAGTGTGTTAGGAATGGGTAAGAATGAATCATTAATTGATGGTGAAGATGGTTATTTATATGGAACTGTTCAAAATACACTATTTAAGGTAAGTCTTACTAATTTTTCGATTAAGATTTTTAGACAAGGTGATGTAAATACATTAGCTAAAGGTAATGATGGCTACTTATACTTTAATAGTGGAGCTAACTTGTGGAAAGTGAAGCAATCTAAGTTAACGAATGACAAGGCGATTGAGCCGACGCAAATTCAACTGCCACATGTCACAGTAACTGAATCACCATTCCCAATTGCGCGTGTTTATACGAAAAAACCTGTTGTTCTTTATAAAAAGGTAGCAGGAAATATGGTGCCGTATAAAAACCTACAATCTAAGCAAGCATTTAGAGTATACGGTTTAGAAGGCCAATATTATCATACTGGTGGCGGCTATTATATTTATCATGAGGCTTCAAAAACATCTGCCTATATTGGTAGAGTGTTTACGAGTATACCGACTCAAATTTATACTCCTACCGGCGAGCCATTTAGAATGATGCTCCCTGGAGAAGAAATTAAAGTGTTTAACTATGATAATGAAAAGTATGATGTTGGTAATGGTTATACCATTGCTAAATCCGCAGAAGTGACCTATTTTACTGGTGCTGTCAAGCTACTGGGTGATACGGAGCTTTACAAATATGGTGAAGAAGAACCTGTTCTTACTTTATCAGCAGGTGAAGAGCTGTTTATCTCCAATACAGATGGAAATAAATTAGAGATTGGAAACGGGTATTACATCTTGTATGATAAAAGTAGTATGGAATACAGTAAGAGTTAAGTCATATAAAGACTGACCTGGTTTGGGTCAGTCTTTATATTATCTTTTAATAAAGGGAGGCAGCTATGAGGAAACTAGTCGGATTTTTTGCCATTATTCTTATGATTATTACTCCAGTTCATTTTCATGCCTCTGCCGAAGAAACGCCATCTGAGGTTACAGATGAATTTATGACGAAAACAAAGCCATTGAAAGGCAATCAGCAAGAACAATCAATTAACGAAGATGCTGTTGAAAATCGTGAAATGATTATTCAAGGAAACGTAGATTTATCTGAGTTCCATTCCTTAGGTCTAGAGTTAGTTGAAACAACTGATTTATCAAGCTCAAATACGACTCTCTATACATTTAAGATTCCTAATGAACTAGATTACGAGAATACTTTATTAAAAGTAAAAGAATTGAATGGTGTCGAGAATGCAGAGCCTAACTATAAAGTGGAAATGAGCGCTACTCCGAATGACTATTACTATTCAAATCAATGGTATATTCCAGCCCTTGATTTTCCTAAGTCCTGGAATTCATTTTCGTTTAGAAATGAAGTGAAAGTTGCGGTACTAGATACGGGTGTGAGCAAAGGCCATGAGGATCTGAAGGGTAAAGTGCTTAATGGTTATGACTTTGTGAATAATGATTCTGATCCAGCTGATGATCATGGTCATGGGACGAGTGTAGCTGGAACAATCGCAGCTATATCCAACAATAGAACGGGAATAGCGGGAATTAATCAAAATGTTAAAATCATTCCGGTGAAGGTTAGTGATCGTGAGGGCCACTCAACAGTTGAGAATCAAATTAAAGGAATCCATTATGCAATTGAACAAGGTGCAGACATTATTAATATGAGTTATGGAAGCTATTATTATTCTGATATTGAAAATGAAGCACTATGGGAAGCTTTTGAGCAAGGGATTACTCTGATTGGTGCAGCGGGTAATGATACAAGCAGAGAGCCGATGTATCCAGCCACATATCTACCAGTTATCAGTGTAGCTGCTACAGATCAAAGTAAAGCTCTTGCTTATTTTTCAAATCGTGGTGAGTGGATTGACCTTGCAGCACCAGGTGAGGACATGTATTCACTTCATTCAGAAGGTGGTTATTCGGTAGTAAGTGGGACATCTTTTTCAGCACCAGTTGTTGCTGGAATGGCATCCCTATTGTTAAGTGAACGTCCAGATTTAACTCCAAGAGAGGTTGAATGGCTTCTCGAATTAGGGGCAAACGGAAGCTGGAAGAAAGATTATGGATATGGAATACCTAATATGTATAAAACCTTAACTACATCACTTCCAGTCGAAGAAGAAGTTTCTGGTACAACAGAAGGTGCTTTTGATATTGGGTACTATGAATATCATTCGGAAAAGATGAATTTTCCATATGATTATGATGTGTATGTGTTTCATGTGGATTCGAATACAGATGTTGATATCAACCTTACAGGAATGTCGAATGAGCTTGATTTAAGCATCGATATTGAAAAGCTGGAAGGCTCTACCCTTGAAATGGTCGATTATATAGATGAATACGGCCTAGGAAAAGCAGAATCATACTCATTTCTCGCTTCACCTGGCACCTATTATGTGATTATTTCGGACTATCATAACCGTTGGTCGTCAACACCATATCAACTAAGTGTGATATCTACTAATCAAAATGTTCCATTAGTAAGTCCAACAGCTACAGTTCCATCAGGGAAATATACTCAACCGTTTGAGGTGAAATTATCGTCAACATCAAATAAACGAATTGTTTACACTCTTGATGGATCAACACCTTCTAGTGTGAATGGTCTTTCATATGTGAATTCTATTCCAATCTATGAATCAACAACAATTAAAGCAGCTGTTGTTAGTGGAACAGCTACAAGTGATGTTAGCACGTTTACGTATGAGCTGAATGATATGTTGATTCCGAACATTACGCTACCGGTTGATCACGACCATCCTTCGGCACGTGTGATTATCCGTCGAGATGGACTTGGGTTATACCGCAAAAATAGTGACAATACCTTTACTTATTATCGTGGTTTAACAAAAGGAGAACAACTCAAGGTATTCGGTGTTTCAGGTCATTACTATAATGTTGGCGGAGAGTATTACGTTAGACATCAAGAAGGAAAAACCATTGCTTACATTGGTAGGGCGTTAATTAAAGAGCCAACACCATTATATGATCCTAACGGAAATGTTTATCGCATGCTGCAAAAGGGCGAAGCGATTAAAGTGTATTCCTATAACGATCAAAAATATGAAGTTGGTGGCGGTTATACCATTAAGGCTGACAAAAAGAGCTTCTACCTAATGGGATACGTAAAACCTAAAAAAGATATTGTGTTATATGCTCCAAATGGAGCGAGGCACAGTACGCTGAAAAAGGGTAATTTATATTATGTGAAGAGCATCGGAAATGGAAAAGTGGATCTTGGGAACGGATATTATGTAGTTGATCGGAAAGAGGATTTTTATTTTATAAAAAATTAGAGCTGACAGATGTCGGCTCTATTTTTATAGGGGTAAAGTTGACTTGAAAAGTCTTAAATTAACATGGTGACATAAGCTTTTGTCACCATGAAAATTCGCATCCCAATTGGTTGGTGTTCAAAAAATATATTTAACTATCAGTGATAAAAAGTAACTGAGAGTTTAAATAAACGGAGTTTTTCCGGTTAGACTGAAGAATGGAGCTCGGTTGGGGGATATAAGCGGAATTTTTCCGGTTAAGCAAAGTAAAATGGTCCATTTTCGCCTTTTTTAATCCAATAAGCGGAATCTTTCCGTCTATATGAGCTAGATTTCATGATATTTTCTTTTTAAGAGGAATTTTTCCGCTTATTTTAGTATCTTATTTCTCGGCAATTCTTGAAGATTTGAAAATTGACTTAATTGGATGTTTATGTTGATATAAAAAATGCTTGGAGTATATATGTCTCCAAGCATTTTACTGTGTTGATTAACTTGCTAAATTTTAAATCAAGTGCAATTTATTGTACGAGAAGCAATGTTAATTAGTATTTTGTACTTCAGAATCGAACCCGTTAGTTTCACCTCGACAGTCCTCTTTTACGGCACAAACCTTTTCACAACCGGTATCTTCTGAAGAATCATCACAACAATCATACTTACAAGTAGTGTGAATGTCGCCAATATCGGAATGCCAGCCCAGGCACGCACGGTATGAGCGTGAATATCGTAGTTTTCCAAAAGAAGTAGGAAAATATATGGGTGCAAAAGATAAATTCCTAAGCTTGTTTTATTAATGATTGAAAATAAAAAGAACCGGCTTAAATCGAACTTAAAGTCCTGGAAGAATATAAACACTGCAATGGATAGAAATACAACAGGCATATTTAAATAATGATAGAAAAATCCATCAAAGAAGCCTTCGTTTTGAACTGTTAAGTCATAGGTGCCGCGAATGATCACGATGCTAGCGACGATTGCGAGTAGATACATCACTATTTTTGTGATTTTCGATAATCCATATCGATGCAGGTAATAGCCTAAAAGAAAATAGCCAATATAACCAGTTGCAGCTTCAACCTTTATATCAACGGTAATTTCATGAAATTTACTAATATAACTAAATACACTTGTCACGATAAAGCAAAGCAGTAAGTAATATTGTAGATTTTTCTGACTTGCACCAGCAATATAAACTTTTAAAACAGGGAGAATGAGGTAAATGGCAATAATCACATATAAAAACCAAAGATGATAATACACATCATTCTCAAAAAAAGCCTTTGTAATCATGAAAGGATCATTAATAATGACCTCTCGATTAATCTGAACAATTAAATAAAACGTGCTCCAACCAAGTAAGGGGATAATTACTTTACTAATGCGTTTACGGATAAAGATCATTGGCTTATCCGTTCTATCGGGATTGAGCAATAGAGCGCCACTTAGCATAAAGAAGATTGGTACACACCATCTTGTTAAAGAATCATAAATATTCCCTGTCCACCAGGTAGTGCTTGTAACAGTTTGGAACTTATATAAAATAGGGGCAGCGGCATGTAAAAGTACAACTGCAAAGGTTGCGACAATTCGTAAATTATCAAAATAAAAGATCCTCGATTTAGTCATGTAAAAAATCTCCTTGAAGTATATCTTCCTGTTATCTCGATTAAATTAGCTTTTGAAAAAATGGAAAAAATTATAACCTTTATTTTTGGGGGAAGTCGAATTCTGCAGAAAAATCCGCTCTATCAAAGAAAAATATACCAAATAAAATCTAGTAAATCAAAGCAGAAAAAGGAAATGACATTTTTTGAAAAAATCCTCACGACAATGTCGAAATTTGGTATGATTAGTAAGGTTATAGATTACGAGGTCATGAGGAGGATCTAAGGTTGAGGACGAAGCAATTATGTACTTTTTTCTTTTTATTCACGTTAGTAGTATTGTTCGCACTTCCAGAAAGCACGTCTGCTGCTTCTTATGTGAGCAATAATAAAGTTTATACGTACGAAATCATGGAGCAGGACATTAAGGAACTTGCACAAGCTTATCCTGATTTAATTTCATATAAAGTGATTGGGAAAAGTGAGTATGGTCGAAACATCTATGCGGTCTCACTAGGAAAGGGAACTTCGGTTGTTCAGGTGAACGGTTCTCACCATGCCCGGGAATGGATGACAACCATGGTCAATATGAACATGATTGATCAATATGCGAATGCCTATAAAAATGGTTCTTCTTATCATGGATATAATGTTAGATCCGTTTTAAACAACTCGACTATATGGTTTGTTCCAATGGTTAACCCAGATGGTGTTACTTTGCAGCAATTTGGTTTAAAGAAATTTCCTAGCTCAGATCATGCAGCAATTATTAAAATGAATGATGGTAGTATGGATTTCCGAAGATGGAAAGCGAATGCTAAAGGAATAGATTTGAACAGACAGTATGATGCTGATTGGAATAACATTTGTTGTAGTCCCGGACGTCCCTATTTTAAAAACTACCCGGGCCCAAGAGCTAATTACGCTAAAGAAACCATTACAATGGTCGACTTTACGAATAAAACAAAACCAGAAATGGTTGTAAGTTATCATAGTAGTGGTGAAATCTTATATTGGGATTTTCATCAAACTGGTTCATGGTACGATCGAGATCATGCTTTGGCAAAATCAATTGGAAAAACAACGGGCTATTCCCTTATTTACCCTAAAGGATATCAATCTGGTGGAGGACTTACAGATTGGTTTATCTCTCATTACAAACGCCCTGCGTTTACGATTGAAATTTCACCTTATGTAGGTGAAACAAGTGTACCACTTTCTTATTTCTCAAGTATTTGGAGCGAAAACAAAACAATTGGTCTTTACGCTGCAAACGAAGGTCATAAGTTATTTTTAACAAAATATAACCCAGTAAAGGCAGCAGCAACGAAAAAAGTAAACGATGCATTTTTAGCTAGTAAGTCACTAAGCCCTTATCACACAAGCAATCTTAAAACTACGGCAGATATTAAGGCTAGCACTTCATTTATCTCTCTATACAATAAGACTGGTAGTTTAATAAAAACAGCTGAACAATCGCTTACTGGTTTAACAAAGAGTGATCGTGACTTCCTATCACAATACATTGTGGAAGCGAAGAGTCGTAAGCTAGATGCAGCTAGATTTATAGATGCGGTTTATGTAGGAGATCAGCTTTTAGAGCAAAAAGGTCGTTTTACAACACTAATTAATCAAAATAAAATTGATGATAACTTTGTTGCTCAGTATAATGCGATGTCATCAAGCATTAACAAAGCTGAACAAGTGATGAGTAGTGTTTATGGTAGTCAATATCGTCAATTAACCCGAGATAAGTATATTAGTCCAAGTAAAATTGCTAGAGAATCAGTTATTTACGAAGTTTCTCGATATAACCTATTGAACATTATTGAGAAAGAACTAAATAACGAGCAATTTGAACAGATTGAAGAGAGATTCGCTGTATTAGAACGCTTAGAAGATCGTTCTGTTCAAATTAAGGAAGCGGGTAATAAATTATATCCTGGTAAATATCCTGATCATCCGGAAATTGAGGAACAGCTTGTTACTTTAAGAGAATCATTAATTCAGCAATATAAAAAAATTGTAGGAATTGATGAAGCTGTTTTCTTCTTCCAAGAAATTGAACAGTTATATACTGATTACGAAAGCTTAACAAAGATCAGCAGTGATTTAAGCTTACTTGATTCAATTCATCATGCTGAAGAACAAATAACGTTAATTGATGAAACATCTTTAGATGCTGAATCCAAAGTATTATATGATGAAGCCATTAGTAAGCTTTCTGAGTTAAGCACATTTAAAGAAGCAGTTCTACTAGGTGAAGAAATCCTTGTTCTGCAGGCAGAGATTGAAGCAGGACAAAGTGATGAGCAGAAACTAGCACTAGTAAATGAAAAGCAGCAACTTTTTAATGAGAAGGTTTCTACTCTTTTAAATGAATCTATCAAACAATTGTTACAAGAAACATATTCTATTCAATAAACGACATCAAAAACCCACAAATTAATTGTAAATTTGTGGGTTTTTCTCTGTTTTCAATCGAAAAATGAGATCAATTAAAGGGGGAATTGTCGAACTTTATTTTAATTTGTAAAGAAACTGTAATATAAAGCGACAAATTTAACGTTACTGTAACGTAACAGAGACAATATGCTTGGTAGAATAAAGAGGTACATTTAGAGAGGTGATTGTTATGAAGAAGCACTTATTCATTTTAATGTTATGTTCGTTTGTATTTTTGATAGCGCATTCTAAGGCCTTCGCGGATTCTACAATAAATGAACAGCAATTTATCCAAGAGAGTAAGAAATATTTAGGAGTTCCTTATCTTTTTGGTGGAATAACTCCAAGTGGTTTTGATTGCTCTGGATATATTAATTATGTGTTAAAAGAATATGGATATTCAGTACCTAGAACCGCCGCAGATATGTATGCCTCAAGCAATCTTACAAAGGTAAGTAAACCTGAAGTTGGAGATCTTGTCTTTTTTACTACATATAAGCCGGGTGCATCACATGCTGGTATATATATTGGTAATAGTGAGTTTGTTCATGCCTCATCATCTAAAGGTATTTCAGTAAGTAAGCTAGACGAATCATATTGGAATACTAGATATCTTGGTGCCAAACGTCTGGAAGGGCTGTCTACTTATTTAAACTCTGTTGATGCAGAAGCAAAGCAGCTTTGGCAAACAACTTCACAGCATTTTTTGACTTCAGACACAACAACACAAAATCAAGACGTGTTATCAACATATAACGAAATTCGTAAGCAAGCTGATAGTGGAGCAGCGAAAGAATATGTACTAAGAACAGCTCATGTAATAGATTCAGTTAATTTATCGTCGAATCTAGCAGGAAGCACAAAACAATTAACAGACACAATGATTACAAATCAAAGCTTAACAGATGAATCAGTTAATCTATATCATCAGCATTCATCAAATATAAAGAAAAGCGAAACAGTATTCAGTCGTTTATACGGTTCAGAGCTTCGTAAGCGATTTAACAATGAATCAATCACACCAGCTAAAATTGCTAAAGAAACAGTAATCTACGAGGTATCTATGTACGGTTTACTAGATACAATTGAACAAACAGTAGAAGCTGGAAATTTAGATGAAGCTGGTAATCTACTGGAAAAGTATGATAGACTAGAAAAACGAGCGAATGAAATTAAAGCCTATGGTAATACACTTCATGCAGGATCTTACCAAAGCCTTAATGAAATAAGAACACAGCTAGAAGAACGAAAGAAGGCTGTTGAAGAGATCATTCTATCGAACTAATAGGGGAGGAATCTGGCATGCGTAAGCTTAGTCTAAGCCTATTGATGATCGTCACGCTTGTTTTAAGTTCTATTAATCTATCATCAGTAGAAGCAGCGTACGATGAGTTATCGTATCAAAAGAAAAAAGAATTAATTGTTGAGGTAGCGAAACAATATAATATACCTCCTGAAATTTTAAAGGCCATTGCTTATAGCGAAACAGGCATGAAACAATTTGACAGTAACGGTAATCCGATTGTCAGTGATGACGGCGGAATCGGAATGATGCAAATCACTTTATCTGATCAAGAATTAGCAGATAAAAAGATTAGTAAGGAAAGGCTACTTACGGATACAGAGTACAACATTAAAATTGGTGCTCAAATCCTGAATGAGAAATGGAGTTATCCTTTCATCCCGAAAATCAATGATCATGATCGTACGAAAATTGAGCATTGGTATTTTGCAGTTTGGGCTTATAACGGACTATCAAAACGTAATGACCCAAATGAACATGCTGAGCCTTATCAAGAAAAGGTTTTTGATTATCTTAGAAGAGATAATACGGGCGTGAAAATTACAGCAACACCTAAAATCGAAACGTCTTATAAGAGTGATGGAACATTACAGTTTACAAAGCTTCAATATAATATTGATAGCTGGAACACACCTTCTGTACAGGCCATGGAAGCAGGAGATGTAGTTTATACATCTAAAAGCAGTTTGGCTAACGGTGTATCAAACCTTCGTGACTACCATGATACAGTTGGTTCCTCTATTACTGACAAAATTGAGCCGCTAAGTAAAGTGAAAATCTTAGCTGGACCATATGAGTCTACTAGTTCAGCAAACTTCTTTTCCTTCTTTAAAGTAAGTGTTAATGGTAAAGAAGGTTATATGGCAACATCGAATTTACAGGGAATGGAACCAGCAACACTTACAGTTCCTCATGCAACGTTCCCGACAAATCATCGTCAGCCGGTTGGTAGAGTAATCATTCGTGATGATGTTCCTTTGTTAAGAGATAATAAAGATGGTACGTTCACTATTACCGAAACGAATGAAGGAAACCCAACACTTGTAAAAGGTGAAATGATTAAGCTATTCGGTGCCATGGGTGATTACTATAACGTTGGTGGAGACTACTATATTAAACGTTATGATCCAAACATGGTTGTGATGATTGCTCGAGCTAACACAAGAGAAAATATTAAGCTATTTGTTTTGAAAGATGGTAAATTAACAGAACAAGGAACAACCTACGGACCAGGTCATAATCTAAGAGTATATGATTATGATAGCCAATATGTCTACGTTGGCGGATCTGAAGAAACCGGATTACAGGTTCTGAAAAATGATGGTTCTGTCCTACTTTACAAAGGTTTTGCGATAGCTAAAAAGCCGGTAAACATGTATGCGCCAGATGGCTCTATTCACAAAGTCATTCAACCAGGCGAACGTGCTAGAGTTTATTCAATCGATGGTAACCGTTTAAATGTCGGTGGCGGATACTACCTACCGAATGATAAAGGCTTAGTAAACTATTCCCCGCATTAAGAGGAATAAAACCCCACAGAAGAAACTTTGTGGGGTTTTTTGTATATTAAGAGAAAAGACATGAAATTCTTCCTTCTATTAAATTTGCCATAAAAATAAAAAAAGAACTTGGATCATAAAATCCAAGCTCTTCTCTCAAGCTATTCCGCCTTCTGCTCTCCAGTCAAAGGATACACCTTCCACTTAGATAAATCAGGCTGATGATTTACTATCAAATCCCTTGGGAAGATAAATGTCCAAGGCTTACTTGTGTTTGCTTTTACTTCTAATTTATTTAGTGTAAACACACCTTTTGCGACAACTTCTTTGTTAGCATCCTCAACAACAAGTGGAAGCTGTTCAAGATGAATGTTCTTTAAGCTGCCGTTTCGAATAAGAAGGGTAACAACAAGATTTTGTTCATCGTTGAATTTTGCTTCAAGCCCCATAATGTTAACTTCGTTTTGCTTAAGAGGAGGCATTTTTGCAACAAGCTGCTTGAAATGCTCTTTACGTTCTTTTGATAGGTTTTCTTCCCAGCTTTGTTCTAGGTCTAGCTGATGGATAGCGTTTGGTTTCTTTTTAAGTTCGAAGGCAATTTGCCAGTCTTCTAAGGAGATTCCTTCTTCATTGTTCCAGCTAGATTTTTCAAAAACAAATGACCAAGGGCGGCAGCTGTTTGCAGGAAGCTCTCCGAATTTTTCCATGTCGAACGTTTCTCTGGCAACGGCCTGTTTGTCTTTGTTGAGAATTAATAAATCTAATAGCTCAAACTTAATTCCTTTAGGAAGGGTATTACGAATAAATGCTGTGACATAAATCAAGTCATCAAATTCTTCTAGTTTAATTCCTGTAATCGAAATTTGGTTTTCTTTTAGCAAATCTAGTTGATTGTGATGAAATTGATAAACGTAATATTCTTGCTTGCTTAAATCCCAGTCAGGATGAATGGATAATGTTGTTTCAACAGTATCAGTTGTTGTCACGTTACTCATCCTCCTTTTCTATACTTTTTTTGAACGCATATACTTTTGTTGCCATATTGTATTGGAAGCTTGTCGTGCTTTCGTTGAAAAGCTCGAAGCCTTCCATCGTAAATAAACGATACGGATCTTCTTGGGCATAGCCACGTAAGTGAATGCCTTCTTTTAGGCTTTCGATGCGTTCCATATGCTCAAGCCACATTTGGTCCAATGTTTTGATCATGATATTTCTTACTTGATTTTTCACCGTTTCGTCTTCTAATAGCTCTGTTAGAGAAGCTAAGAATTCATTTGCAGTCGGCTGGATTAGCTCACGTAATTCATCTTCTTCAAGATCAACAAGTTCATTTTTGTTTAGTGTTAATCCAAATAACTCATTGATTTGATAGATGAAAAATTCAAGTTTGTCATCTTTTAGGTCAATATCATTTGTTACAGTCGTCTTAACAAGGTAATCAAGATATTCGTTCAATTCGCTTTCAAATTGCTCAGTAATATCTGATGTGTTAAGCAATTCATTGCGTTTACTATAAGTTACTTTACGCTGTTGATCGAGTACATCATCAAGCTTTAATAAATGAATTCTTGATGAGTAATGACTGTTTTCAACTGTTTCTTGAACTGTTGTAACAAATTTCAAAGGATTTGGACTAAGAATCAAACCTTCTTCGTTTGTTTTAATTTTTTTCTTATATTTCTCAAGCTCTTCATCGTCAAATTGATTCATTAGGTGATCTTCTAATGACAAAATAAATTGCGTTGAACCTGGGTCACCTTGTCGACCGGCACGACCTCTTAGCTGCATATCAATTCGTAGGCTTTCGTGTCGTTCTGTACCAAGAATATAAAGGCCACCAAGCTCAGCAACACCTTCACCTAGAAGGATATCTGTTCCACGACCAGCCATATTTGTTGCGATTGTGATCATTCCTCTTTGACCAGCAATAGAGATCATTTTCGCTTCTTCTTCAGCACTTTTTGCATTAAGCAGCTGGTGTTTCACATGTTCTTTTGTTAACAATTCTGAGATGGTTTCTGATTGCTCGATCGAGGTTGTCCCAATTAAAATTGGTCGACCTGTTTCGTTCATTTCTTTAACCAGTTGTACGACTTTATTATATTTAGACTCTAGGTCCTTATAAATTAAGTCTTCTTGGTCAATACGTTGGTTTGGACGGTTTGTTGGTACACTCACAACATCCATGCCGTACGTTTCTAAAAACTCTTTTTGAGCAGGAAGGGCGCTACCTGTCATTCCGCAAAGAGTTGAGTACATTCTAAAATAGTTTTGCACCGTAACAGACGCTTGTGTAATATTTTCTTCGTTAATTTGTAAGCCTTCTTTAGCTTCAATCGCTTGATGAAGACCATTGCTTAAGCTTCTGCCTTCCATAACACGACCTGTAAAGGAGTCCACCAATTCGATTTTTCCTTCGCGAATAATATAATCACGGTCTTTTTTGAAGATAAAATGTGCTTGTAGTGATTGATTAATGAAATGATAAAGCACTTGGTCGTTTGCACTATAAATGTTATCAATTCCAAAAGCTTTTTCAATCTTAGCAGCGCCTTGCTCTGTTAAGTGAACTTGTCTGTACGAAAGATTCAATTCGTAATCTTCTTCTTTTTTAAGAGATTTAACGAGCATAGACGAAATGGCGAAAAGCTCTGATGAAATGGTCGATTTGTTCGCAATCACTAATGGTGTTCTTGCTTCATCAATTAATGTGTTATCAATTTCATCAATAAGGGCAAAATGATGACCACGTTGAACTTTGTCAGCTTCACTGAGTACCATATGATCACGTAAATAATCAAAACCGAACTCTGTTCCAGTTCCATACGTAATGTCAGCATCATATGCAGCCTTTTTCTCAGCAGGTGATAAATCAGCAACATTTAAACCAACGTTTAATCCAAGGAATTGATGAATTTGTCCGATTAACTCAAAATCACGCTGTGCTAAGTATTCATTTGAAGTGATGACGTGAACGCCTTTTCCTTGAAGAGCGAATAAATAACTTGGAAGAGAAGCCATTAATGTTTTCCCTTCACCTGTTTGCATTTGCCCGATATTACCGTCTGTTAAAACGAGTCCACCTAACAGCTGAACGTCATAGTGGCGCTGATTAATGACGCGTGACGCGGCTTCTTTTACAACGGCGAAAGCTTCAACACGAATGTCTTTTAATGTTTTACCGTTTTGAATGGCCTCTTGAAAGTCAGCGGTTTTAGCGCGTAACTCTTCATCAGTTAAAGCTTGTAAATCTGCTTCTAATGCGTTAATTTGTTTTACTAGTTTTTCTAACTTTTTTATTTCAGAACGAGACTTTAATTTTGTATATTGATTTAACATAACTGACATGTCTGATTCCCCATTTTCCTCTAATGTTCGACCATAATTATATCATAACAAGTTTCGAGTTTTCCTACTACTTCCTTTTAATTGGTAGGGAATTAGAGGAAATGTTTCGAATATTAACCGGGTTTAGTTTAAACAATTTGTTCTTTTTTAAACTAAAAAGGAGATTTCTGGACACACTATTCGGGAGGTTACGCTAGAAATTGTCTAAATTACAAACATTACGATTATTACAATTAGAAATAAACGACAGATAGTGACAATTATCTCATAAATTGTGGTAGAATATCATAGATTGTAAAATCTTTATTAGTTATAAAGGAGACGATTCTTTTATGAAAGTACCTATGCTCGATCTTTCAGAGCAATATGCGACTCTACGTGATGAAATTCTTCAAACATTAGATGAGGTTATGAAATCTTCACGCTTTATCTTAGGCGATAATGTAAAAAAATTAGAGCAAGATGTTGCTACATATAGTAATGTTCCTTACGGGATTGGTGTTGCAAATGGTAGTGACGCTTTACATATTGCACTTCAGGCTAGTGGAATTACTGCTGGTGATGAAGTGATCACAACTCCATTTACATTCTTTGCAACAGCAGGTGCGATTGCTAGATGCAATGCGACTCCTGTATTTGTTGATATTGATCCTGTTACGTTCAATATTGATCCTGCTAAGATTGAAGAGAAAATTAACGACAAAACAAAAGCAATCATGCCGGTTCACCTTTATGGTCAAAGCTCCGACATGGATCCAATTATGGAAATTGCGAAAAAACATAATTTATACGTGATTGAAGACGCGGCTCAAGCAATTGGGGCTACATACAAAGGAAATACAGTTGGTCAATTAAGTGACGCTGCTACATATAGCTTTTTCCCTACAAAAAACCTTGGGGCATATGGCGATGCAGGGATGATTGTAACAAAGCATGAAGATCTTGCAGAAAAAATGCGCGTGATCAGAGTTCATGGAAGTAAGCCAAAGTATTATCATCATGTTCTTGGCTACAACAGCCGTTTAGATGAAATGCAGGCTGCGATCTTAAATGTGAAATTCCCACATTTAAATGATTGGAGCGAAAAGCGCAGAAACATTGCGAACCGTTATACTGAATTGTTAAAAGCTTCACTAGGTGACAACATTGTTACTCCTGTTGAAGTTGAGGGGAACTTCCATGTGTTCCATCAATATACAATTCGAGTTGAAAAACGTGATGAGCTTCAAAAGTTCTTAGGAGAACAAGGCGTTTCAACAATGATTTACTATCCACAGCCGTTACACCTTCAACCTGTGTTCAAGGATCTTGGATATAAAGAAGGTGACTTCCCAATTACGGAAAAAGCGGCTAAGGAAGCCATTTCGTTACCAATGTTCCCAGAATTAACAGAAGAACAACAACAATATGTTGTTGAGTGTGTAACGAAATTTTATCAATAAAAGTCTTTTATAGGACTTTTTGAGAAAACATGCTTTTGGAAAGAAGCTCGCCAAGAGGCGGGTTCTTTCCATTTATCCAATGCAAAAGAAAGGGTAAATATAATGTCCGAAAAAAAAGAATATCTGTTTTATAAAAATCTAGTGTTTTTCTGGAGAAAAAAGTGGCTGCTTATTGGTATTCCATTAGTCATTTGCCTCATTGTGTCAGCATTTTCAATGTTTAGTAGTCGGGAGTATGTTGGGAAGGCGATTTTTGATACTGCTGATATAAAAGGTAAGTTAACAGACCCTGAATTATTGCAAGCAGAATATCTTAAAGATCAACAGGGCTCTGATGCTGAGTTTACAGTTGTTAAAAGCAAACAAGTCCAAATTAAGGTAACAGCTGATAATAGAGATGACGTTCATAAACAGCTTACAAAACTAGTCACCTCTTATGCCGAGGATTTACAACAAAATTACCAAGAAAGATATGATCGTACACAAGAAACGGTTGAAATATACGAAAAAGGTCTAAAGGAAAATGGCAAGCTTTTACCAACGTATAATGATGCTATTGAAAAAATAGAAGAAGGTGAAACAGTAGATCCTGACCTTTTAGTTGCTGCTGCTACTATGAATAAAATAGCATTTGAATATGAAACATCTATTAGTCGAATGAAGACTGACTTATTGCTTTTTGATCCACCAAGATTAATTAGCGAAACCATCACTCAATCAGACAATTACCTAGTTCAAAATGCAGTTGTATCATTTGCACTGAGCTTTTTTCTAATGTTAGTTGTTTTATTACTTTGGAGATACATTCGTGAAGCTAGGAGGGCATTAAATGATTAATTTTGCGATTGTAGGGGCAGGGTTTATTGCTCAAAAACATATTGATGCGATTAATAATGCTGAAGGTGCAAATCTTGTGGCGGTTTGTGACACAAATGCACAGCGCCTTGAAGAATATAAAGAGTTATGTAACGTATATACGGATTTAAATGAAATGCTTGAGCAGCAAACAGATATTGATGTTGTAAATATTTGTGTGCCATCAGGACTTCATTTTAAGCTTGCTGAAATCATTGCAGCTAAGGGCAAGCACATTGTTATGGAAAAGCCAATGGCGTTAACGAGCAGTGACTCTGAGAAGATTATTGCAATTGCAGAAAAAGCGAATATCAAGCTTTCTGTTGTTCACCCAAATCGTTTCCGTCCAGCTATTCGTGCTCTTCAAGATATTAAATCAAAAGGCTTGTTTGGTAAGCTGAGCCATGCGAATGCAACGGTTCGTTGGAATCGCGGTCAAGAGTACTATGATCAAGCTGCTTGGAGAGGAACGAAGGAGTTTGACGGCGGTGTGTTAATGAACCAAGCGATACATAATTTAGATCTGTTAATTTGGTTCATGGGACCAGTTAAATCGGTTCAAGCAATGGCAGCAACTCGTCTTCGTAACATTGAAACAGAAGATGTAGCAGTTGGTGTTGTTGAATTTGAAAGTGGTGCTTTAGGTGTTATTGAAGCGGCAACTACGATTTATCCAAAAAATCTTGAAGAATCTCTATCGATTTTCGGTGAAGCGGGTACAGTAAAAGTAGGCGGACCGAACGCGATTTATTTCGAAACATTAAATGTAAGTGATATAAACGAAGAAGAAAAGAACAAACTAATCGAAACTATTAAAGAAGATCCATTTGGTAAACCAGGTCATCAATGGATTATCGAGGATATGGTTCGTGCAGTTGAAACAAATACAGAGCCAGTGGTAACTGGTAAAGACGGACTAGCACCTGTAAAGCTTATTGAAGCGTTTTTAGAATCAGCGGAAACAGGTAAGAAAGTCTTTTTACAATAAAGGAGTGAACGTAATGTCTCATTTAGATTCGATTTTATCAAAAATTGAAAATAAACAAGCGGTTGTCGGAGTTGTTGGTTTAGGATATGTAGGTTTACCGTTAGCGGTTGAAAAAGCAAAAGCTGGCTTTAAAGTAATCGGTTTTGATGTACAACAAAGCCGTGTTGATCAAGTAAACAACGCGCAAAACTATATTGGTGACGTTGTGAACGAAGATCTAGAAGAAATCATCAAGTCGGGCATGCTTGAAGCAACAACAGATTATAACCGTATTACAGAAGTAGATGCTGTGGCGATTTGTGTACCAACACCACTTGATCACCATCAACAGCCTGATACATCTTATGTAGAAAGCTCTTCAAAAGAAATTGCGAAGTATGCGCGTGAAGGCATGTTAGTTGTTTTAGAATCAACAACATACCCTGGAACAACAGAAGAAATCGTTGTACCGGCATTAGAAGAAAAAGGCTTAGTGTGTGGAGACACAGTATTCGTTGCTTACTCTCCAGAACGTGTTGATCCAGGTAACAAGCAATTCAAAACGAAAAACACACCAAAAGTTGTTGGTGGTGTAACGGCAAATTGTACAAAGGTTGCGTCTGCACTATACCGTGCGGTTCTTGAAGGAGACGTGTTTGAAGTATCAAGCCCAGCTGTTGCGGAAATGGAGAAAATTTTCGAAAACACATTCCGTCACATTAACATCGCGTTAGCAAACGAAATGGCGATTCTTTGTGAAAAAATGGGAATTGACGTTTGGGAAATGATCGATGCAGCAAAAACAAAACCATACGGCTTTATGGCGTTCTATCCAGGCCCTGGTCTTGGTGGTCACTGTATTCCAATCGATCCATTCTACTTAACGTGGAAAGCACGTGAATACAACTATCACACTCGTTTAATCGAGCTTGCTGGTGAAATTAACAACTCAATGCCAGAATTAGTTGTAGATCGTATGATGCGCATTCTTAACCATGATGGCAAAGCACTTCGTGGAGCAAAAGTTGCGGTTTTAGGTGTTGCTTACAAGAAGGATATTGATGATGTTCGTGAATCACCAGTTTTAGATATTTTAACGATTTTAGATAAAGAGGGTGCGGATTATACAGTGGTTGATCCATTTGTACCAGCATTCCGTTTACTTGATAAGCAAATTGAAACAGTTGCTTTAACAGAAGATCTATTATCTTCAGCTGACTTAGTATTAGTTGCAACAGATCATACAACATTTGATTATGAATTGATTGCAAACAGCAGTCGCGTTGTATTTGATACTCGTAATGCATTAAAAGATGTTGAGAAAAAGCCAGAGAGATATATCAAACTGTAATAAAGACGGGAGCGGATCGTATGAATAGTATCCATTCAACAGTAGTTGTGAACGATTCAGTTACACTTGGTCACTTTAATGTGATCGGCGAACATGTAAAGATCGGTGAAAACGTAACAATCGGTAATCATGTAACGATTTATGATGGCACAGTGATTGGTGACAATGTTCGTATTGCAGATGGAGCTGTACTAGGAAAACAGCCTTCACCGGGGAAAACATCAACTGTGAAGCTTTCAGGAGCTGTTGCACCTCTTCAATTAGAAGATGATGTAACAATTGGTACGAATGCAGTGCTTTATGCCGGCTCAACAATCGGTTCCTCAACACTTGTTGCTGACTTAGCGAGTGTACGTGAAAACGTAGAAATCGGACCTGAGTGTATTGTTGGTAGAGGTGTAACGGTTGAAAACTATGTGAAAATCGGTCGCAGAGTAAAAATTCAATCAAATGCTTACATCACAGCTTACACAACACTTGAAGATTTCGTCTTTATTGCACCATGTGTGACAACAACAAATGATAACTTTATGGGACGTACGGAAGAACGCTTCGATAAAATTAAAGGCGCAGTCGTAAAACGCGCAGCACGTGTAGGTGGAGCATCAATTCTTTTACCAGGCGTTGTTATCGAAGAAGAAACATTTGTTGCAGCAGGGGCATTGGTAACAAAAGATACGGAACAAAAAACAGTTGTAAAAGGGTTCCCAGCTAAGCCTGTACGAATGGTTGAGGAACGGGAGCTGTTATAGGTGTTAAAGAATTTAAAACGTCTAGGAGGGGATTCCCTCCTTTATGCATTAATGAATGTTGGAACGAAAATGATTGCATTCATTATGATGCCGGTTTACACACATTTTTTAACTGCTCCAGAATATGCACCAGTTGATATTATTGACCGATGGACTTCGATGCTGCTGTTTTTAGTTATACTAGGAACAGATTCTGCATTAGCTTTTTATTATTTTGATACGAAGGATGAAAACAAGCGAAAAGTATATGTACAAAATGTATTAAATATACGGTTAGCTATGGTTTTACTTCTTTTTCTTGTCGTTGTGATAGTAGGTCCGTTTTTTGCAGACACCTTACTAAAGTCAGACAATGGACTTTATCTGTTGTATCTGAGTATAGCCATTTTATTATTAGATACCTTATCAGCACTTGTTTTGACGGTGCTAAGATATGAATTTAAAACACTTAAGGTTGTTATTCTCACTGTTTTGAAAATGCTATTAGTAGCGATTGGCTCTTATCTTTTCCTTGAACTGGTTATTGAATCTGTTGAAGGAATTATTTATGCCCGCATTATTAGTGGAGTTCTGATTGTCCTTTTATTGGCCCGACCTTTAGCTAAAGCGATCAACTTTAAGATTAATAAAGAGGTTTTAAAGGACTTATTGAAGTACGGACTACCACTAGTACCAGCTTCAATCGCATTCTGGGTGATTTTAAACTCCAGCTCGTTCTTTTTAGCGTTTATGAAAACAGCTGAAGATGTTGGGATCTATGGAGTTGCGACGAAATTTGCGGCTCTGATTACGCTTGTTACAAGTGGAATCCAAATGGCATGGAGACCTTATTCAATGTCATTAAAGGACAAGCCTGATAGTAAAGAGCTTTTTTCGAAAGTGTACCTGATCATTTTAATCATGGGTACAGTCGGGGTACTCGTTGTGGCAACCATTATGCCTTATGTTATTTTATTGCTAGGAGATGGATATGAATCTGCTTATCAATATGTAGCACTGCTTGCAGCCGCAACATTTTTAAACTTCTACTATCTAATTATTTCAGTAGGAATTTTCTTTCAAAAGAAAACAAAAATTATTTCCTATGCATTTATGGCAGCAGCCGTTTTAAATATTGTATTAAATCTTCTGTTGATTCCAAAGTATACAATATGGGGAGTCGTTGTGGCTTTCTTAGTGTCAAATATCATAGCGGTTATTTATATTTTTATCAAAAGTCAAAAAATATACTATGTACCAGTTTCATACTGGAAAATGTCTTTAATTTTTCTTATTATGCTTATCGGCACGATCGGGATTGTTTATGTACAGGAAAATGGATTATCTACACTATACATCGTTCTAGCTTGGGGCGTGTATCTTGCTACCCTGCTTATCACTCGTGTTGATAAAGAGCTAAGAAAAAAAACAATCCACGAAACAGCAAATTAGGTGATTGACTTGGAAATCAATAATGTGAGCCTGACTCTTTCAAATAGCTGGTCACAGTTAAAAATAGACAATAAAGAATTATATTTTAGGGGATACTTTTACTATCAAGATAAGCTGTTTACAAGTAACTCTCTTGATGAACTCATTCAACTATCCTTTCATCGGGAATTTTTTGAGAAAATTAAGGGTGAGTTTGCGCTTGTTTATCATGATCCTGAGAAAACAATTGCTGCAGTTGATCGTAAAAGAACAATTCCTCTGTTTTATCAACAAAAAAACGACCGACTCATCATTAAAGATCAGGTTTCACAAAGTGATGTTGATACTGAGCTTCATGATTTATCGGTTTCTGAATTCCTTTTAACAGGGTATGCCGCGGGCAATCGTACTCTTTATCACGGATTGTATCAAGTTGAGGCTGGTCAATTTCTTATTTTTAACGGGAAGAATCTTGGTCAAGAAACGTACTTCAGATACTATCATTCTCCAATAGAAATGGATGTAGAGGAAGCAGCTACTGAGCTCTCAAAGCTTTTTCATCAAACGTTTGATCAAATGGTTAAGCGTATAAAAGATAAAAAAGTGATTATCCCTTTAAGTGGGGGATATGATTCTCGTATTATTGCTCTGTTGTTAAAGGAATATGATGTTAAAAACATCACAACCTTTACATATGGCGTTCCAACAAGCAAGGAAGCGGTACGGAGTAAGGAAATTGCGAACCGTCTTGGCTTAGATTGGTCTGTTTTTCCATATACAAAAAGCGATTGGTTTCAATGGTATCATTCAGATGAGTGGAGAAAGTATCAAGATTTCGGAACGAATCTATCATCAATCGCCCATATTCAAGATTGGCCAGCAGTCAAAAGTCTTCTACAAAAATTAGAAGCAAAAGACCATGAATATGTGTTTATGCCTGGTCATTCAGGAGATTTTATCGCGGGAAGTCATATTCCATATGAGTTAATGATTGATCGTTCGTATACAGTAGACGAAATTGTTCAGGAAATTATGAAAAAGCATCATCGCTTATGGATAACAAATGATCATCAGGTTACGAAGGCTGTACATACGTCTATTGCTGAACAACTTCAAGGACTACCTTTTGAAAATCGTGAAGAAGCAAGTGCGTTGTTTGAGTATTGGGATTGGAAGGAACGACAAGGGAAATTTATTATTAACTCATTAAGAGTATACGAATTCTACCATCAGGGCTGGGAAATTCCACTGTGGGACGACCTTCTCGTAGAATTCTTTCTAAAGGTTCCGGTTGATCAACGTTTTAAGAAATACTTATATGATTATACCTTGCATCAAATGTATCCCCATTACTTTGATAAGCCGAACAATCCGGTTGGAAAGACTACTTCTTATAAAAACAAATATGGGGCACTCTATCCTCTGTTAAAGAAGGTTTATAATAAAAAAGAGTTGTACAGCCGTTATCATAAAGATCCGATGGAATGGTACGGAATTACGGGTAACTATGTTCAATATCTTAATTCGCTATCATTTAAAGTAAAGGGAAGCAAATATCATACTCCCTATAACATCAATTCAATTCTAGTGAAAAATTATATTAATAACTTAAAGGGTTGATAATATGAAGATTGTAACGATACTTGGGGCACGACCACAGTTTATTAAAGCAGGTCCTGTTTCCCGTGAAATTAGAAAGCAACATACAGAAATCATTGTTCATACTGGTCAACATTATGATGCCAATATGTCTGATATCTTTTTTGAGGAATTGAACATTCCAAAGCCTGATTATCATTTAAACGTAGGGTCAGGATCTCACGGTGTTCAAACGGCAAATATGCTAACAAGTATTGAAGAAATTATCCTAAAAGAAGAACCTGATTATGTGTTAGTGTACGGTGACACAAACTCAACATTAGCAGGAGCACTTGCTGCATCAAAGCTACATATCCCAATTGTTCACATCGAAGCAGGCTTACGTAGCTTTAACAAAAAAATGCCTGAAGAAGTAAACCGTATTTTAACAGACCATGTGTCAGAATTTCTATTTTGCCCAACAGATACGGCTGTTTCAAATCTTGAAAAAGAAAACATTACGAAAAACGTTTTTAACGTTGGAGACGTTATGTATGACGCGGTTATGTATAACCAAGACATTGCTGACAAATCAACGTTAATGAACGACTTGGGCTTAACAGAAAAAGAATTTTACTTAATTACGGTTCATCGTGCTGAAAACACAGAAGATCCTGAGCGTATGAACAATATTCTTGATGCTTTCAGCAAGGTTGAAGGAACAAAGGTATGGCCTATTCACCCAAGAACTAAGAACAAGCTAAAATCATCTGGTATAGATCTTGACGCCATTCCAGGTTTAAAGGTTATTGAACCAATCGGATACTTGGACATGCTTTCTTTAGAAAAAAATGCGAAAAAGATCTTAACAGACTCTGGCGGGGTACAAAAAGAGGCTTACTTTGTGAAGACTCCATGTGTGACGCTTCGTGATGAAACCGAGTGGGTTGAAACATTACATCAAGATGCCAACATTTTAGTTGGAGCAGATACAGAGAAAATCTTAGAAGCCGTTCAAGCACCATGCCATTCTGACTACCCACCAATATTTGGGGATGGAAACACCTCCGAAAAAATTGTTAAAATGATAAGCGACAAATAAGAAAGAGGGGCGCTTAACGGACGCCCCTTTTTAGTTTGTGGTGTCTGTCAATCCTGGTTTTTGTTGGTGGTGCCAGTCAATTCCGGAATTATGAAAAACTCAGTTAGGCTATTTTCGCAGGTATTGTTGGTGATTCTAGTTATCTAGTCACTTCAACAATATTTACGAAAGAAGCTTCAATTTTAGAACATCAGAGCTGGAGGTCTAATCAAGTGCTATATATCACGATTTGGCTCATTGTAGCTGTTCTATCTTTTTATTTGTTTAAAAAGTCCGCAGGAACGATGTCCATATTAAAACCAAATTTACTTTCTCTTGTCTTCTATTATTCATTATTTATTTCTTCCTTTATTGGTAGTTTACTTATCGCCTTGGACATTGATAAGCATTATATGATTAATCTGTTATCAGACGATCGTTATCGTGTGATTGGCTTTTATACGATTTGTTTTGTCATGGTGATGCTGCCATTGTCAATGTATTTTGTGTCAAACTTGATTGGTTTTCGAGCGGAAAAGGAATTTGATACTTATCTAAAAAGTCCTATCGTGATTCAACAAGACAAATTAACATATCTTGTGTACTTAGGGTTAACAGGACTTTCTCTTCTATCGATTGCCTACACAATCTATTATTTAGAAGCCATTCCACTTGTTGAATTGCTGCTAGGTAGCAGCAACTTAGCTGAGCTTCGTATTGAAGCTGCCCGAGGCTTCCAGGGGAATACACTCATTCGTAACATTTTTGCGATCGGTCTAACACCGATTTTATCAATGATTACGTTTATTTATAGCTATAAAACAATGAAAATGAAATGGATTGCACTGTTTCTTATTACATTTTCATGCTCAGTGTTTATTCAAATTTATGATTTGTCTAAAGCACCGATTTTCTTCTATTTATTAATGTTTATTTTATTACTGCTTTACCTTCAAGTGATTAAGCTTACGTGGTCACGTGTGATTGCTCTTGGGACAATAGCCATCGGTGGAATTATTGTTTTATATGTAGTCATTCAAGGTGTGTCCGATCCAAGTGCATTTTTAGATTATAATCGTGGTCCGGTCGGTCGCTTAATTCTTACGCAAATTGCTGGATACTACATGCATTTAGAGCTATTCTCTGATAAAATGCCGCTGTTAATGGGACAGAGCTTGCCATCTTCAATCATCGGCCTTTACGATATTGAACAAATACGTTCAGCTCGTTTAGCGATGGAGGTTTACTTCCCACAACGTGTCGAAGAGGGAACAGCAGGGGTGTTAAACACTTTATTCGCAGGAGAAGCTTTTGCGAACTTTGGATATATTGGATTAATACTTGGTACCGTTTATGTTGGCGTGTTTATTCAATTGATTTATATTGCGTTTCTTCGTTTGCAAAAAAATCCATTGTACATTGCCTTGTTTGTGTATTTCACGGTGAATATACCAAGAGTTGTAATCGGTGGATTTACAGATTTCCTTCTTAATACGTTATGGGTTGCGATATTAATTGTCTTAATTGCACCTTTCATTTTCTTGAGGCTGTTGGAGTTTATCAGTCAGAGGACGGGGAAATGGACGTCGGTGAAGGAATGATAAGTTGATGGAAAAGCTCCATTCACATTGTGGATGGGGCTTTTATTGTTTTCATAGTCTCAATGTAGAGTGATAATTTTGATTGTTAGAGGACGTGCAAGGGAAATGGTGTTATATATGAGTGATGAAGACCAAGTTGGGTGAATAATGGAAGAGAGATGGTTTTCATATGAGTGATGAAGACCAAGTTGGGTGAATAATGGAAGAGAGATGGTTCTCATATGAGTGATGAAGACCAATCTGGTTCGCCCGTGTAAGCAAGATGGTCTTCATTTAAGTAATGTTGACTCGCCCCAGCTGCAAAAGGTAAATGGGTATCAATAATATTGTAAGAGTTCGGCATTGTTATTAATTATATCTAACATCACTGAGTTTACAGAAATATAAAAAGCATGGATCAATTCAGATCCATGCTTTTTAGTATCCATTATTTCGAAACATCCGTATTAGGGAAGTAATGCTTCACAATATCAACAGCTTTCCAGTTGTTTTCGGCGAAGCCTTTGGCGCCGTATTGGCTCATGCCGATACGGTGGCCCCAGCCTTTACCTGTAGCGGTAATAGAGGCAGGGTCAGCTTCTTTTGTGATGGTTCCACTTGCTGTTTGAATGGAAACGTCTGATGATGAAATTGTTGATGTTGTGTTTGTGCCCGTCATGACTTGTTGGCCGGAAACACTTAATTGTGATTGTTGGCCACTAGCGGTTTGAACGGTGTATTCTTTATCTACGTTTAACGTAAACCAGTTTGATTTTAAGAAGCCGTAGCTTCCTTCGATTGGGAAGAGCTTACGGATTGTGAGCTCGTTACCTGTGACTGTTTTTTCTCCAGCAGACGTGCTAATGGTGACACTTGTTATCTCGCCATTGGCTCCTGTTGGATTTGTTTTAATATCATAAAGTGTTGTTGTTGCTGGATCTAATCCGAAGCTGTTTAGAATCATGCTTGATGTAAATGAGTTTTGCCAGTTGCTGTGTGGTGAATTTTCGTAAGGATCATCAACGGAAATCAAGTATGGGAAGCTCGCTTGATTTGAGTTCCAAACATCACCAACATTTGCAGTTCGGCCGCCACTTGTTGAGTAGAAAAATGTTTGAATTGGCTTACCGCCATACTTCACGACCACACCAGCTGTTTCGCTAACAGCCTGATTCGTTCTAGCATCTTCAGATGTGTAGCCTTTGTACACTTGGCTTGCAGTTGTATTTTTTAAAGACATGCTGTTAGCCGCATAGCTTCTCGCTACAATTGCTTGTGCTTTTAAAGCTTCTTTATGCCATGATGCTGGCATTTCATTTGGTACAACACCTTTTAAGTAGTCTTCTAGATCAAGATTATTGACGATTGCTACTTTACCAGCTGTTTTTGGTAGAAGAGACATACCGCCTCGATAAGCGCTAGCACCGTAGGCAATCGTCGGCAGCGAAACGGTATTTTTGTCAATTAAGGTTGTTTTAGCAGGGACCCAGCCCTTTGTTCCATCTGCAACCTGAACGTTGAACCATGTTTCGCCCTTGTTGTTAACAAAGCTTCCAATATATTCAGCTGTTTCTGCTTTTGTTAACGACTTTCTTGTTGGATAATCTGATGTAGCACCACTTTTAAGATCAGTTGTTGTGGTGAAACGTGCATATTGGGCAACGTTATACACTTCTTTTAATTCAAATCCACTTGCTGAAGAAAAAGAAGCAGATCCTGCGTCAATGTTTACATTGCTTTGTGAACGGGTAATCGTAATATTAAGACCCGGTAAAAAGTAAGTTTTTTGGTTGTTTGCTTTATTCGTTAATTCATAGATGCTTTGAAGCTTAAGTGTACTAGTTGAAATATCAACGAGTTGGACAGCAACGGGATTAGAATATGTTTTAATTGATGCAGCATTAGCGGCATCTGCATTCCATAGTAGGCTAAGTGTCAGAAAAACACCTAATAGAACTTTTTTAGCCATACTATTATTTCACCTCTCCATAGATTGCTTGAATCCAACCTCTTACACCGTTTGATAATTCAACGTTGTACCAAAGTTCACCGTTGTTGTTAGTAAACGAACCTACATATTTAACGGTTGTCCCTTTTTGTAATACAGCAACTGAACGATAATCTGTTGTTGCTCCTCTATGAACGGTTGCTGTTGCTGTGATTGTTACAGTTGAAAGCTTAGCGACTGTTGTTGTTGAAACATCGCCAGAATAGATCCAGCCATATTTGCCTGTTGCATATTCAACGCGATACCATTTACCAGTGCTACCATCGTGTTCGTCAATAACAGAAAGTTCTTTTCCTTTCATAAACGTAGCAACAACTGCGTAATCTTTAGTTGCTCCTTTATGAACGGTTGCAGATGTACTGCTTACATAAACTTTAGAAGGCAAAGTTGTCTCAGAGCCACCACCATCTTTTATGGCGTTTTTTAGAGAGGCTACTTCACTTTCCAGTTTTGTTACTCGTGATTGAAGAGGATTGATTTGGTTTGTTACCCACTCAACACTTGCTAGCACAACATTGCTTGCAGCTGAGCCGACTTGAGTAGGGGTGTAGCTTCCTACTAAAAATCCAGTAAGAAAAACAGAAGAGATAACAAACATACTTTTCTTTTTCATCTTAGTTTCCTCCAGTGAAGTATTTTTTAAGGCCTTCAGCAATTCCAACAGCAGCTTGTCCACGTGTAATGTCGTTTTTTAGCATGGACTCTTCGTTTGGATTTGAGATAAAGGCTAATTCAACTAATGCACTTGGTAGTTCGTTATTTTTTAGTACATAGTAGTTCGCTGTTTTTGTGCCACGGTCGTAGGTGTTGATTCTATCAACTAATGAATCTTGAATATAAGAAGCTAGTACACTACTTTTTGGGCCATTAAAGTTATAGGCAGTGTTATAGTATGTTTCTGTCCCTCGTGCAGATGTGCTCACACTAGCATTTGCATGAATGCTAATAAAGGCATCATTGTCTGATGAGTTTGCAATCGCAACACGCTGTGCCAAAGTTAAAAACGTATCACCACTTCGAGTAAGGGTAACAATTGCTCCTTGGCGCTCAAGCTCTGCTTTTAATTTTCTTGAAACGTCTAATGTTACATCTTTTTCTTTTAATTTTGTTGGACCAACGGCACCTGGATCTTGATCTCCGTGACCTGCATCAACAATGATTTTCTTACCAGCTAATCCAATTGGCATGACCTTAACCTGAGTTTGCTTGCTGTTGTTGCGTACTCCAATCAAATAGCCTGATTCAGGTGTTAACGTAATGGCACTAGATGTAGCTGAGATGTTTTTCAATCCTTTAATCGATTGAGAAGGTAAAACAGTATGAAGCTTGCTTCCTGTTAGCTGAACAACTCCATTTGAAAGAAGCTTGTTTCCTACAGCAAAATTCAATGATTTATCCCAAACTAATGTTGTGGCATTTCCTGATTGAGAAACCTTAGGATTTAAGAAAATGTTTGGAATGAATTCCCTTGTGTCATTCTTTAGGATCCAGCCTCGGACACCTTTTGAATTTTCAACGTTAATCCATTCATTGTGACTCCAAAGGTAAATTAATTGTTCACCTGCTTGAACTTTTGTGTTGTATCCAGAGCTTGCAGTTGCACTTTTGTGTAGCACATTGGCGTTAAGCGGGTAAACAAAGGTTCTGTCTGAAAGGCTAGTAAATAATTCTGCCTTAGGTACCCAGCCTTTTGTTCCATTTGATAATTGAACATTGTACCAATGTTGATTTTTATCATTAATAAATTCGAATAAAACTTTTACCTTCGAACCATATGGAAGTTTTGTTACTTTTTTATAATGATGCATGGCACCTTTATAAACGTAGGTGCTATTAGTACCAACAACGAATGATTTATTAAGGTGGAACTGTTTGCTCGTTACAGCTGTTGACTTGATCCAGCCATTCTCACCAGATTCTAATGTCACTCGATACCAAAGCTCTTTATTGTTATTTTCAAAAGTATCAATAACGTAAACAGCAGAACCTTGAGAAAGTGATGCTAACTGACGATAAGAATCAAGGGCACCGCTTCTTACAACACCGTTTGTATTAAGATAATAAGTGGTGTTTACTATCGTTTCCTTTTGAGTGTCTGTAGCAAGTATCCAGCCTGTTACATTGTTTGATGTTTGAACACGTAACCAGAATTCGTCGTTTTGGTTAATAAATGTGCCTATTACCTTCAGATCATCATTTACCGTTAATGTATCTGCTGTAGGATAGCTGCTTAATGCACCTTTTCTAACAACAGCTCCATCATTTTTAACAAAAACATAGTTCCCAACAATTTGACTCTCATGAAGGGGTTGTTCTTGAACTTCGGTTGATAGAATCCAGCCTTTTAAATCAGCACTTAATTCAACACGGTACCATGTTTGATTTAAGTTGTTCGTGAATTCATCAATAACTTGTAATGCTTCATTTTGGTTTGGTAGATACACAACACGATATGAATCTAGTGCACCACTATGAATCTTGGAACCTACATTTTTCACATAAACAATAGGGAAGCTTTGTGTTGTGTCATTATTCTCTTGAATTACTTCAGTGAATTCTGAATGGACCCAACCTTTTGTTCCATCTTCGAGCTGAATTCGATACCATACTTCTTGCTGATTATTGGTAAAAGAATCAATAATAGTTAATTCAACATTTTCTTCAAGAGTAGCGACGATTTTGTATGAAGATGTTGCACCACTATGAACGGTTGTGGATTGATTTGTTTGAAGCAATTGGACAACAGGTGTTTTAGTTAATTGTTCACTATACACCCAACCTTGAACACTTCCTAAATCAATGCGATACCAAATTTCTCCTTGTGTGCTTACATACGTATCAATTACGGTTACTTTCTGTCCGTATTGTAATGTTTCAACAGAAGGATAAGATGTTGATGCTCCTTTTCTAACATCGGCAAGATTTTTGTTTGCGTAGAGTGATGAGGGTGCTTCCTCCAATGGGGAAACACTGGTTTTCTTAACCCAGCCTTTCACGGAGTTCACAGAAATGTTCAGCCATTCCTCATTTGAATTGTTGGTAAAGTCTCCTATGACCCCCACAATTTCTCCTTTTTTCAATGTAGAAACAACATCATAGTTCGTCGTAGCACCTTTATGCATGCTAACAGTATCACCAGTTACTTGACCGATGAAGGGGTAGGGTTCGGTTGATTCCGCCGCATATGTAGAGAACGGCTGACCGATACTTAAAAACAAGAAGGTGACAGCAATAAGTGTTCTAAACCATTTCAATATACCTAGTTCTCCTCTCCTATATTTTATTTGGCAAAAAAATACCTCTGAAAGGGAAATTCAGAGGATAAGTTATATAAATATTCTAACAAACTATAAAAAGTTTGTCTTTGGGAATAATGTCTTAATCTGTCTAGTTTTGATAATCTGAAGAGGTGCTTGTCGAGGTTTGTTGTTCTTGCTCTAAATGTGTTTGTAGCTCAAGCTGCACTTCTTCAAGCATTTCTTCATCCGGAATAAAATAATAAATATCATTAATATATTCATCGCTGCCTTCAATTGTTAGCTTTTCAATATTATCTCCATTAATGTTTGGATATTTTTGTTGTAGGGCGATCGCTTGCGATATTCTAAAATTCGTTTCAACATTGTCTCCGATGTGCATAGCTAGTTCATCAATTTTAAATAAATTAGCTGGAGAGGTGGCTTTGTCGATAATGGCTGTAATAATCTCTTTTTGACGGTCATTTCTTCCAAAGTCTCCGCGAGGATCTCTTTTCCTCATTCTTGCATAGGCAAGAGCTTCTTCACCATCAAGCTCAGCAGGTCCTTCTTCAAAATAAATTCGTTTGCCGTCTTCATCACTGTTCTCGTAAAAATCAAAAGGTACATTGACTGTTACACCATCAAGCTCATCGACAATTGATTTAAACGCTTGGAAGCTAACAGTAGCATAATAATCGATTGGTATGTCCAAAAGTTCTTCTGTTGTTTCAATTGTTAACTCTTTTCCGCCAAAGGCATAGGCGTGATTTATTTTTGTTTCACTTCCATCCTCCGGGAGAGTAACAAATGTATCACGAGGGATACTTAACATTTTTATCGTTTGAAGTGTTGGATTTACGGTGACAACTATTAATGTATCCGTACGTCCATTTTCTCCACCCGAGGAATAATCCTCTACACCCATTAAAAGAATCGAAAATGGATCTTCATTTACTTTAACAGCTGTTTCTCTTCGCTCAGATTTTTCACCGCGTTCCAATTCTGAATACGATTGATTTGCTGCTGCATAGGTTTTATAAATTGTGTAGCCGGTATATCCGCCTACACCTAAAAGAACAAGTAAAAGAAAAAGAAGAATTCGTTTCAAAAAGCTTTTCTTTTTCTTCACTTTTTTATTTTTTAATCTAGTAGCCACTACTATCCCTCATTTATTTAGTGTTTGGGTAGGCTTCGTGAAATGTTTCGCAGGAGGCGCTTGTTTTCTGCGGGCACCTTCTAGATCATCAAAGCTTTGGTATTAAATCGGTTCTTCTAAATAAATATTTTCTCCCTTTATAATGTAACCTTGCCCATTTGTAAGCTCTGTCATCCATTTTTCAAAGGTATTTATGGAAGCTTCTTCAACAAAGGCTTCAATTTCGACTTGCTCTAGGTAATGAATTTCCTTTATTTTATAAATAGAATCTCGCAGTTCATTTTCGACTTTACCTAACCATGTATAGTCGATCTTTGTATGCATCACACGCATCAGCTTGCGTTCAACGATTCCGATTGCTGATAGTCCTTCTGAAACCGATTTTCCGTAAGCGCGAATGAGGCCGCCAGTTCCTAGCTTAATTCCGCCGAAATAACGGGTAACAACAACTACTGTGTCTTTTAACTGTTTCTTTTTCAGAACTTCAAGCATAGGGACACCAGCTGTACCGCTCGGTTCACCGTCATCATTTGCTTTTTGAATGGTATCGTTTTCTCCTATTAAATAGGCTGAACAATTATGATTGGCATCATGATGTTTTTTCTTGATTTGTTGAATAAATTGAGTAGCTTCTTCTTCCGTGTTCACTCGTTCTACATAACAAATAAAACGTGATTTTTGTATAACAATTTCATGCTCTCCATAGCCTTTTACGGTATAATAGTGTGAAAGCATGCTTGTACACCTCCTGACAAGCAAGCAGATTTAGAATAGCACATTCTTTTATTATAAAACGACAAATTTTTTACTTCAATTGTTAAAAATGTGACAAACTAAAATTATGGTATAAAAGTCGGAGGGAAAACAATGAACTCCAGTCAAAAAATAGATAGTAATTTACTTGATGAAATATTAGACAAAATGATTGGGACGGTTGCTGGAAGTAAGGATGAAATCTTTATAATCGGTGAACAGTCCAGACAGCAGTATGAGTCTTTAGTAGAAGAGTTAGTTGAAATCAAAAAGCAAGTGAATACGGTGATTGATGAGGGAGATAAGCTTGAGGTTCAAGCCAGACTTGCCCGAAACCGACTTTCACAGGTGAGTAAAAATTTCAAAGACTTTACTGAAGATGAAATTCGTGAAGCCTATGAAAAAGCTCATAAGCTTCAGGTAGAGCACTCTATGCTTCAGCAGCACGAAAAGCAGCTTCGTGATCGCCGTGATGATTTAGAAAGACGTTTGCTGGGGCTTCAAGAAATTATTGAACGATCAGAAGCGCTTGTTGGACAAATTTCCGTTGTTTTAAATTATTTAAACAGCGATCTTCGCCAAGTTGGTATACTGTTAGAGGATGCCCAGCAAAAGCAGGATTTTGGTTTGCGTATTATAGAAGCGCAGGAAGAAGAACGAAAACGTGTGTCTAGGGAGATTCATGACGGTCCAGCGCAAATGCTTGCGAACGTGATGATGCGTTCTGAGTTAATTGAACGTATTTATCGTGAGAGGGGAGCGGAGGAAGGGTTTAAAGAAATCCGTAACCTTCGAAAAAACGTCCGAAATGCTTTATATGAGGTAAGAAGAATTATTTATGACCTAAGACCAATGGCTTTAGATGACTTAGGACTTATACCCACCCTCAGAAAATATATGGACACAATCGAAGAATATAATGGAAAAACCAAAATTCATTTTCAAAGCATTGGCGAAATTGATGGACACCGACTTCCACCGCGATTTGAGGTTGCGTTATTCCGACTAGCACAAGAAGCTGTCACAAATGCACTAAAGCACGCGGATGCGAATGAAATAACCGTTAAAGTTGAGGTTACATGTGAGTCGATTACAATGATTGTGAAAGATGATGGAATAGGGTTTAATATTAAGGAAGCAAAAGGAAATAAAGATAAAAAATCTTTTGGACTGATTGGAATGAAGGAACGAGTCGATCTTCTCGGCGGAAAGATGACGATTGACTCAAAAGTTGGATTAGGGACTTTTATCATGTTCCAAGTCCCATATCATGGCACTTAATACCAATTCCTAGTATAAATACGGCTAAAGACATATTGACGTAATGGATGCCATTTAGACTAGAATAGACGATGGGGAGGCGTAAGCTCATGAAGACGAAAATTGCCATTATTGATGATCATCAATTATTTCGTGAAGGTGTTAAACGCATTTTAGATTTCGAACCAAGCTTTGAGGTAGTTGCAGAAGGTGACGACGGTGAAGAAGCATTAGCAATCGTTGATGCACACAAGCCTGATGTTGTGATCATGGATATCAATATGCCTAAAGTGAACGGTGTCGAAGCAACGAAACAATTGGTTGAAGCAAATGAAGATACAAAAATCATCATCCTATCGATTCATGATGATGAAAACTATGTAACACACGCTCTGAAAACAGGTGCAAGAGGCTATCTATTAAAAGAAATGGATGCTGACACATTAATCGAAGCAGTTAAGGTTGTAGCAGACGGCGGCTCTTATTTACATCCAAAGGTTACTCATAACCTTGTAAACGAATTTAGACGCCTTGCCACTTCGAATGGACAAGCTAATCTTCAGCCGATGCAGCCTGAAATTCGACGTCCATTACATATTTTAACACGTCGTGAGTGTGAGGTGCTTCAAATGCTTGCTGACGGAAAAAGTAACCGCGGCATTGGAGAAGCATTGTTTATAAGCGAAAAAACCGTTAAAAACCATGTAAGTAACATCTTGCAAAAAATGAATGTGAACGATCGTACACAAGCCGTTGTTGTCGCGATTAAAAATGGTTGGGTTGAAGTGAAGTAAGAGTGAAGGGTCAGACTCTATGAGGAGTGCTGGCTCTTTTTTTCTGCCAAAATTTCAAGTAATAAAATGTGAGACAAATTACATACACTAAACAAATAGATATTCCCTGCATTTTCCGGTAGAATGGGAAATGGACAAAACGATAATGGACAAGGAAGGAAATTGACTATGAAAACGGCTATTGTAACAGATAGTACAGCATATATCCCTCAACATATTCGTGAATCACATGACATACATATGATTCCTCTTAGTGTAAACTTCGGGAATGAAACCTACCAGGAAGAAATTGAAATTACTTCAAAACAGTTTTTCGAAAAAATGAAAGAACATCAAGACCTACCAACAACATCACAGCCTTCGATCGGAATGTTTGTTGAGCTATTTGAAAGACTTTCAAAAGAATATGACGCGGTAATTTCAATTCATCTCTCAAGTGGTATTAGTGGTACATATAACGGAGCAGCAACTGCAGGAGACATGGTAGAGAACATAGAGGTTTATACGTTTGATACCGAAGTAAGCGCAATGGTACAGGGGTTCTACGCGCTAGAAGCAGCAGAAATGGCTCAAGCAGGAAAAGCACCGACTGATATCATGGCACGATTAGAAGAAATGAAAAAAACAATGAGTGCTTATATTATGGTTGATGATTTAACGAATCTTCAAAAAGGCGGACGTTTAAGTGGGGCAGCCGCACTAATTGGAAGTTTACTTCAAGTAAAGCCAATTCTTCATTTTGAAAACAGAGTAATTGTGCCTTATGAAAAGGTGCGTACGAAAAAGAAGGCACTAAATAGAGTATTTGATTTGCTTCATGAGGATGCGAAGGATAACGAGCCGATGAGGGTTGTTGTGATTCATGCGAATCGTCCGGAGGAAGCGGAGAAGATGAAAGAAGAGCTTCAAGAGAAGTATGAAAATATCGAATGTATGGTAAGTTATTTTGGTCCCGTCGTTGGCACACACTTAGGTGAAGGTGCAATTGGGATTGGATGGTATAAGAAATAATAGGGTATATTATGGGGAGTTAGTACTGGTTGATTAGTACTAACTCCCTAATTTTTGCTAAAAATATAGACATATAACTAGAATTAACTCATACTAGAAATTAGAAAAATAAGGGGGTTTTAAGCAATTGGATACTCCATCCAACCATACAATGCAACAAGACCAAGAAGAAAGTAAACGTACATATCGCCATTGGACAACTCTTGAGGATCGAAAACTTTTAGAATTACGAAATAGTGGAATGAAATTTAGACATATTGCCGAACAGCTGTCACGTACACCAATCAGCGTTGAAAAACGTTACCGAAAGATTTTAAAAGGTGACATATGAGATTTATACATAACAACTCGTTTTTCACTCCGGTTTTTACCTATAATGAAGGTCAACCTCTGTCAAGGTATGAGAAACTACCACAAATATCAAAAAATCCGCATTTTTCTTTTTCAAAGAAACTACAACAACATCTTCAAGGGAAGGAATTACTACTTACAGAAATTCCTTTCCCTCTAGAAGAAATTCAATCACATTATGAGCAAGGCTTTATTCAGATAAACTATGGTATAAGACGAAAACAACAAAGACTTTCCTGCACCCGATGTGGTAACACAAACTCTGCCTTCTTTTCATCCTTCTCATGTGCCAAATGTGGGGAGCAGCAATGCCATTATTGTCGAAAGTGTATTATGATGGGCAGAATTAGTGAATGCACCCCACTTTATAGCTGGAGTGGGCCACCTTTCATAGAAAAAGCAGATTCCAAGTTAAAATGGGAGGGCCAGCTTTCGAAAGGTCAAGCCGTGGCCTCGCAACATGTAGAAAACGCTGTGATAAACAACAATGAATTACTAGTCTGGGCTGTTTGTGGAGCCGGAAAAACAGAGGTCTTATTTAAAGGCATTGAGAGAGGACTTTCTGAAGGTAAAAAAATCTGCATCGCAACACCCCGCACTGATGTTGTACTTGAATTAGCTCCTCGCCTGCGACATGTATTTCCTTCAACCTCAATAGCTGCTCTATATGGCGGCAGTGAGGAAAAACACAAATCAGCAGCTCTTACCATCTCCACTACCCACCAGCTTCTGCGCTTTAAACAAACGTTTGATTGCATCATTGTAGATGAAGTTGATGCCTTTCCCTACTCTGCCGACTCCTCTCTTCAATTCGCCGTAGAAAAATCCCGGAAAGTAGAAAGCTCTCTTATTTATTTAACCGCAACACCATCTGAGAATTGGAAGAATGAAGTAAAACAGAAGAAGCGGGATGCCGTGACCATTCCCGCTCGATATCATGGTCATCCGTTGCCAGTACCGGAATTTGCTTGGTGTGGGAATTGGAGGAAGCAGCTTAGTAAAGGGAAGCTCCCGAAGAATGTCGTGGAGTGGCTGAAGGAGAGGTTAACAAGCGGAAAGCAGGCATTTTTATTTGTGCCTTCTGTAAGACTTATTGATGAGGTCGTTGGTTTGTGTAGAGAATTAGATCAGCGAATCGAAGGAGTTCATGCTGAAGATCCAGAACGCCGTGAAAAAGTCCTGCGGTTTCGAAGTGGTGAGATGCCAATTATTGTGACGTCAACCATCTTGGAAAGGGGTGTTACGATTCCGAATAGTGATGTGGCCGTGCTTGGGAGTGAGGATGGTATTTTTACAGAAAGTGCTCTCGTGCAAATCTCCGGTCGAGTTGGAAGAAGTGCATCTTATCCCACAGGTAATATTACCTTTTTTCATTACGGAAAAACAAAAGCCATGATAGAGGCCAAAAGCCATATAGGGCAAATGAATCACAAAGCACACAAGAGTGACTATATTACCAAAAAATAGTAACTACTTTCCGGAATCCTTTTCATATGGCATAATATATTCATAATTTGAGTGAGGAGACTTAAGAATATGGTTATTAATGCGATGGAACGGATTATGAAGGAATTATTAGATGAATATAAGCACGGTCTTCATATCAAATGCACTTGTTCAGAATGTATGGATGATATTCTTGCTCTTTCATTAAACCAAACAAAGCCACGCTATGTAACGAACATTGATAAGGTGATGTATGTAAAAGCCGAGTTTATAGATAAACAGGAAATGACTACTCTATTAGTGAAACTAGCAGAATGTGCAAAGCTTGTTTCCGATCAACCATTATGTCAAACACAAGGAGTTTGATGCTTATTTTATGTCTTATTTGTCATGAAGAGCTTTCGCAGCAAATGAGTTGGTCTAGTTTTTTGTTAAGTGAGCCGAAAGCTTGTGATGAGTGTTATCAGAGTTTAAAAAAGATTCAATCCCCGACCTGTCCCCTTTGTTTTAGACCTCAAGAAAATGAGCAAGTTTGTCAGGATTGTCAGACATGGGAAAATGACCAACACTGGAAAAACATGCTACAGAAAAATGTTTCTGTTTTTGAGTATAATGATTCGATGAAAGAGTTGCTTGCTACCTTTAAGTTTCGCGGTGATGCTGCGTTAGTAGAGGTTTTTCATAATGACTTTTTAGCATGCTACAAAACAAATCTTGTTAAAGAGAAAATAGATTTTACGATTCCAATTCCTCTAAGCCCAGAGCGGTTATATGAACGAGGTTTTAACCAAGCAAAGCTGCTCGCTACCTTTCTCCCACTAGCTCAAATCGATATCCTCACGCGAACCCACCATGAAAAACAATCAAAAAAATCACGACAGGAACGATTAACAGCTTCAAACGTGTTTTCTATAGTAGATTCTAGTAAAATAATGAACAAGAAGATTCTATTAATTGATGATATCTATACTACTGGTAGTACATTGAGACATGCTGCTAAGGTGTTGAAAGACAATGGAGCAGCTTCCGTTTCCTCTTTAACATTAATTAGAAGCTAAAAATATTAAAATATGTGCCGATATACTATATATAAAGAAACTGAATAGGAGAATATACTATGGGAGAATTAGCGAATTGCCCTGTATGTGATACATTATTTGTACAAACACAATTTAGGTCTGTATGTGATAAATGTTATAAAGAAGAAGAAAAGAAATTTGAAACAGTTTATGCCTATTTAAGAAAACGTGACAATCGTAAAGCACTTTTAGATGAGGTTGTGGAAGGTACTGGTGTGTCTAGAGACCTGATTTTGAAGTTTATTCGAACTGGAAGAATTCAGTTATCAAACTTTCCTAACTTGGGATATCCGTGTGAGAAGTGTGGGACTTCGATTAGAAAAGATCGTTTATGTGAGAGTTGTAGCCAAGACATTCACAAGCAGCTTCACCAAGTAGAGCAAGAAGCTCAGATTAGCGAACGAAACAAACGACAAAGTTCGCCATCAACTGCTGCTTTCTACTCCCAAAGTACTAAAAAGTAAGGAATGGCTAAATAATAAATTAATATAATCCGATATACAGAGTAGACATTCGAAGGGTGAATGAGAAAGTGAGGAATACTCATGAAAATAAATAATATAGGATCAATGGGAGTTAATCCTTATAAACGAAACCAAGAGAAAAGCGATCTCGCGAATCAAAAATCACAAGTGCAGAAAGACAAAGTTGAAATTTCTACTGAAGCAATTGATCTTCAGCAATCAAACGAGGTTGCAAAAGCAAGAGAAGAAAAGGTACAAGCAATTAAAGCACAGTTAGAGAACGGAACCTACACAATTGATCCAAAGGAAATTGCAAAAGGATTATTGAATTTTTATAAAAAGTAACATAAACATCTAATACACGGATGTTCACTATAGCTCAAGGACGAGCGTACCCGAAATATTCATAATCATGGAGAGTGAGAAAAGTGCAAATAAATTCAGAGCTTAAAGTCTCTTCTCATATCCCTTCTACAAAATCAGTCCCATTGAAGGAAGGAGATATTTACAGTGCGCTCGTCAAAGAAAGACTGCCTCAAAACGAAGCTATTCTACAAATAAGAGGCCAGGACGTCAAAGTAAAGTTCGAAGGAGAGCCTCCTAAACAAAATCAAGTGACAGTTGAAATAACGAATACCAAACAGGAAATTCCACAAGTCAAAGCAATCTCTTTGTCTACTACAGAAAAAACAAATTCGTTAGCTGGTACAAATGGAGTAGCAAAGCAATTAAATGGTGGAGCACCTGTTTCGAATGAAACACAATCAGCTGTTAACTTCCTTCTTTCAAAAGGAATACCCCTTAATAAAGATACCTTTCAACAAATCCAAACCTTTATGGATGATAAAAATGGAACACTAGATCAAAAGCTTGAAACTCTTTCAGCTTTGGTGAAAAAAGGATTAGAACCAACAGCTATTCATATAAAGACTGTACACCAGGCATTACACGAGAAATCATTCGCAAGCTCGATTGAGGAAGTATTAAAACAAATAGACCCAGAGTTTCAATTCAAATCGCAAGGAAGAACCGAAAATTCTTTGAAATCTGAAGGGAACTCAGCACAATCTCAACTACAATTAAAAGCAGCTGCCCAAAGGGTATCAGAAGCTATAAATTTATTAGAAAAAGTAACTGTTGATCCAAAGAAGTTAGAACTACTTAATCAACTAAAGTCAGATATTAACTCTAGAAATATTAAAGAAGTTGTTCAAAAGCTAAGAGAATCCTTTTCTGCTGAACTGAGACGATTACAGAATGTGGGATCGAAACTTTCTGATGCAACGAAGCTTGAAAACATGGCAAGAGTGGCTAATCAGGGCCAAGAACAGGTGCAGCAGCCCAGACTAGAAACAGTGCAAAAAGAATCAACTACACTTAATAACACCAATACAAATTCAAGCCAACTCATTCAAAAAGCTATACAAGTGTTAAAAAAAGAACCGAGCATGAATGAAGTTTTTCAGAAGTTATCAACAGTTCTCGATCAAGCCACTAGTTTAAATCAAAAGCAGCAAGAAACGTTTGCAAACTCTCTAGCTAAAGCAGAAGAGCTTGTTCATGGTGGAAAAGAGCTTGGTGCTAGACAAGAATTAATGCAATCTCTAACAAAAATAAATAATGAGATTCCCGTATCGCAGAATCAGAATTCTATTACTCAAGTAGACCAAGCAGAAGCATACCAAATGCAAGAAGAGCTAATTGCGTCTCTTCCAATTCAATCTAAGAACTTTATCGTGGAAACAGTATCAAAAAAACTTTCGCAAATGGCAATTGATTTCAAAAACTTTAAAAACGATATTTCTAAAAGCTTACAAACTGTGGAGCAACTTGTTCAACAGTTTAAATCGCGTTCAACCATCACGGCAAAGCCGATGCTTGAAACTGTGATTCAAAAGTTAGATCAAGCGATACTTCGAAGTGATTTTATGCTTTATGCAGATATGAGAACCGAGAAGAAGATGTTAACGGCAAGTGCTCAACTAGCTGATGCTAAAAAGCTTCTTTCTAAAGGTGATTTCAGTGGAGCAACAAAGATTGTCTCAGAGGTTAGAACGGTATTAGATAAAATGATCTTTAAACCTTCAGATGTCCGTGTGAAGCATTTTGTGTCACAAGAGCTCGGAAATTTAGAAAACTTACCAGCATCAAAACAAGTAACGCAAAATCTTGAAATGTCAATGAATGCATTAAAACAAGAGCCGATGGCTAGAAATGCGTATGAATATTTACGTAATCTAGGCTTAACACATGAAACGGATCATGCTCAGGCACTTGTATCAAGAGATCGAAATCAGGAAAGTCTACCACAGTCGCTTAAAAGCTTTTTATTAAAAATGAATGATGGAGAGGGTAAAGCTGACGGGGTGCTCAATTCAATCACTGGACAGCAGCTACTAAGTAAAAACGACCCATCTGGACTTCAAAGTCTAATGTTCACATTACCTTTATTACTACAAGAAAAATTAGAAAATGTGAAGGTTTTTGTAAACTCTAAAAATCAGAATGAAAAAATAGATTGGGAGAATTGTAGCTTATTCTTTCTTTTTGAAACAAAAAAACTTGGAGAAGTAGGAATCTCGCTAACATCAACTGACCGTACGCTCTCTGTAAAGATAAAGAATGATCAACATGGCTTTCAAGAAAAAATGGAGCCTCTTGCTGAACTAGCAAAAGAAAGGCTAAGTGATATTGGTTATAACATCGCGGGAATCAAGTTCGAGCCACTTAACACAAATGAGAAACCAGAAACTGTTACACCAAGTGCCCAACAAACTCAATTGTCTAAAATGACCGAGAAAGGATACGATTTTTCAGTATGATGTCACAGCAATATTTTAATCAAAAAAATCGTCGTCAAATAAATGGTCCTTCTGCTGCAGTCATTCGCTATGATGAATCCAAAGGTGGTTCACCGACTGTTATAGCTCAAGGTAAAGGGTTGCTTGCAACCAAAATTATGGAACTAGCAAAACAACATAACATTCAAATGCAGGAAGATGAGGGACTTGTTCAACATCTTTTAGATATAGATTTAGGAGAAAATGTACCACCACAGCTTTATTCTGTTATAGCAGAAATTCTACTTCTTATTGAAGAAATGGAGAAAAAGTATTAAAACTTGACCGGATATTCCGATAATAAAATGGGAGGTAGAATTATGGACTTTTTAACAAAAGAAATCATTTACCAGAAATCTTCTCAAGAAATTACTTCATTACTATATGAAGCGTTAATAGATCATACAAAAGGTGCAATACAAGACATTGAAGCTTCAAGATTGATAGAAGCAAACGAAAAGCTAAAAAAAGTGAACGATATACTAGAACGTTTAGGTGTAGGAATAAATTACGAAGCAGGTATTATTGCCGAACAGCTTGATGTTCTTTACAACTATATGGCAGACCTTGTGATTAAGGCTAATGTGAAGAAAGATATTGAGCCTCTAAAAGAAGTGTTAACAATTTTAGAAGATATCTCAGGGGCATGGCAAACTGCAATGAAAAATAATAAATCAAGTCAGATACAGCAACAGCTTTTAAGAAAAACAAATGCATATGAAAGAAATGTAATGGTATATGAAAGAGAACCAAATACGGTTGAAGAAGGGAAATAGACTATGAGAATTAATCATAATATACAAGCACTAAATGCCTATAAAAATCTCTCGCAAACAATGGGACAAACTTCTAAAACACTAGAGAAATTATCATCTGGCTTACGTATTAATAGAGCAGCTGATGATGCGGCGGGTCTAGCAATTTCAGAGAAAATGCGTTCACAGATTCGTGGGTTAGAAACGGCAGAAAGAAACTCTCTAGATGCTATCTCATTAATTCAAACTGCTGAAGGAGCGCTAAATGAAACGCATAGTATCCTACAAAGAATGCGTGAATTATCTGTACAAGCAGCAAATGGAACGTTAGAAGACAGCGACCGTGAAGCAATTCAAATGGAAATTAATCAATTAACGTATGAAATTGACCGTATTGCTGATACAACACAGTTTAACACGAAGAAGCTTTTAAGTGGTTCTGCTGAAGGAAGAGCATTTGCAGAAGTGAATACATCTGAAGTTGCTTATACTGCTAACGGAACTTGGAGCGGTGTTGTGACTGCAGAGCCTACTGAACCTGCGAAAGTGGAGATTCAGTTTGATGCGGCGCTAGGTAGTGCAGCCTCAATTGATCTAGAAGGAAAAACATTTGTTATTAATGGTAAAACTTATGAAATAGATGTAACTGATGGAGCTAATCCTGGAGTAATTGGTGATAATATTGCTGTAAACATATCAGGATGGAATGAGTCAGCTGCTACTGATGCAGAAAGAATGAGTAATATTAACAAATTAATGGATTCATTAGAAAGTGCGATTATTCAGAATGATAATCAATCTTTAGCTGTAGTTAAAGATTCACCAACAGATTCAGATGCAGCTAATGAGGGGACAATTATTGATGGTAAGCTAACACTTTCTACAGTAAATCCAATGTCACCTAAGGATGTACAAGATTTAGGTACTCGTAAAAACATCTCAACAAATATTGCTAGTGGAGTTACATTTAATGACCCTGCAACGAACACACCAACAACTTCTTTAGTTGCAAGTCCTGATTCAGCTCAGGCAAAACCAATTGCGATCACGTTCTCTGAAGTGCCTAAAACAGGAGACGCTTTGAAGATTGATGGCCTAACTATTAACTTTAATAGTCCGGCGTCTGCCTTAACTGGCAGTGCGGCAACTATTGATGTAACAGATAAAGACTTAGACACAGTATTGAGTGAAATTGATGCCATTATTACTCAAGCTAAAAATGCTAACCCAACACCAGTACCAGCATTAGCTCCTGTACACTCAGTTTCTAATAACAGTTTAATATTAGGAACAACCAAAACAGATGATGGTATAAGCCCTATTGGTCTCCCAACAAATGGACTTGATATTGCACTTATTGATGGAGACTTCGAGGCAGATAAAGGGAAAGAATTAAATGTAGATTTACAAATCGGGGCAAACGCATCTGAATCATTAACTTTATCTCTTGGAGTAATGGATGCAGCAACACTTGGAATTGCACGTAATGGTGATTTCTCTACATTATCAACGGCTGGTGTAAATGCTGTTTTAGGTGTAAATGTTTCTACAGCAAATGCTGCGCAACAAGCTATTACTGCTTTCGATAAGGCGATTAGCCTTGTATCTGCTGAGCGTAGTAAGCTTGGAGCATTCCAAAATCGACTTGAGCACACTGTTACAAACTTACAAACAGCTAATGAAAACCTAACTTCTGCTGAATCACGTATTCGTGATACAGATATGGCGAAGTCAATGACAGAATATACGAAGAACAACATCTTAAACCAAGCTGGACAAGCAATGCTTGCTCAAGCAAATCAATTACCACAAGGAATTCTACAACTATTGAAATAATTACCATTGGGGAGGTAAGTCATATATTGGCTCCTCCTCTTTTTTTTCTTTTATGCTTCTTATAAAATGGGTGTAGCAAAACAATCGTTTTTATTAATAACCCAATGAGGTGAAATAAATGGATGTTCAAAAGATTGGAAGATCAACTTTAAATAACATAGAAAAAAAACAGCCAGTAGCAACTGAATCTGTAAGCTTTACAGAAGTGATGGCGAATAAAAGGGGAAATGCCCTATATGAAAGATTTGCTACGTTAGCTAAAGATATAGAAAACCAAGGAAAAGTTTTATCAGAGTCAAGAACTGTAGAGGATTTGAAAAAATATAAAAAGCTAGTAAAAACATTTTTAGAAGAGGCAGTTAACAATGGTCTTCAATTAGAGGATCAACGTGGTTTTAATCGCAGAGGTCGTACAAAAATCTATAAAATTGTAAAAGAAGTGGACAGTAAGCTAATTGACTTAACAAATGAAGTGCTCAATAAGCAGCAAAAAGGGCTAAACATTCTCAATCTTGTTGGAGAAGTTCAAGGTCTTTTAATAAATATCTACACATAATGGTCTAAATAATAATCGATAATGGTCGATATAAAGATTAGAGATAATTGAAAGAAAGAGGGAGTCGTATGTCTGTTGAAGATCAGCTAAGTCATAATTTAGAAAAAATACTGAAGCTCCAAAAAAGTCTTCATCAAATTGCGTTAAAGAAAACTGAGATCATAAAAGCAGATAATATCGAAGCCCTCGGTGAATTAATGAAAGATGAGTTAAAGCATATTAAAGCAATTGAAGTATTAAATAATGAAAGAGAGAAAATTCAGCATCAACTTGCAAACGAGATTTCTATTTCTCCGCAGAGTTTAACGATATCTGATTTACTTTCTTCTGACAAAATTCAAGATAAAGAAAAACTAAGAAATTTACAACAACAGCTAGTAGATCAAATGAAGGTATTAAAAGAGATTAATGAACTGAATCAGGATTTGCTTCAGCACTCGTTAAATTTTGTTAATTTAAATCTTGATCTTCTTTTGGGACAACAGGAATCAAGTAATTATAACGATCAATCCTCTGATGAGACTCAGAGTATCAATCGTTCTATATTTGATTCAAAGGCTTAATGATAGGAGGGACCTAAATGCGTTCAACTTTTATGGGATTAGAAACAGCTAAACGAGGTATGTTTACCCAGCAAAGTGCTTTGCATACAACAGGAAATAATATTGCCAATGCCAACACAGAGGGCTACACACGTCAGCGTGTTAATTTTAAAGCAACAGAAGCATACCCTTCACTTGGTTTAAATCGACCGCAAATTCCTGGTCAAATGGGAACAGGTGTGGAGGTCGAAAGTGTTCAACGTGTAAGAGAAAGCTTCTTAGATATTCAATATCGCTCGGAAAGTAATAAATTGGGTTACTGGGAATCAAGAGCAAATGCGCTTCAAAAGATGGAAGAAATTATGAACGAGCCATCAGAAACAGGATTAGCTAGTTCTTTGGACAAATTCTGGCAGTCACTACAGGATCTAGCATTAGATCCAACAAATGCAGGTGCACGATCTGTTGTACGTGAAAGAGGAAATGCGGTAGCTGATACATTTAACTATTTAGCGACATCTCTTAAATCTGTACAAGGTGATTTGAAAAATGAGTTAGATGTTTCTGTGAAGGAAGTTAACTCACTAGCAAATCAATTAAATAATATTAATAAACAAATTTCAGAAATAGAACCAAATGGCTACTTACCAAATGACCTTTATGACGAACGTGATCGTCTACTAGATAAATTGTCTTCATTAGCAAATATTAAAGTTTCTTACAATGCTTCTGGTGGTAACGCTCTAAAAATTTCTGAAGGAACAGCAACAGTCGAAATTGTTGATGACAACGGTAAGATTTTAGGAACTTTAGTAGATGGAAAAAGTCAACGAGTTAGTGAGTTTAGTGTTACTTATAGAAAAATCACTGATGAAAATGGAAATATTACAGAGGGACTCGCGGAAGGTATTAAGATTGGTTCAAAATCTATTAACATTTTGGATTTTAATAGTGCTGGGAAGATTAGTGGATTAATAGATTCATATGGTTATTCTGAAACATTAGATGACGGCAGTGTTGTTGAATATGGTTTATATCCTGATATGCTAAACAATTTGGATACCATGGCATATGAATTCGCAACGGAATTTAATACTGTCCACCGTGAAGGTTGGAATCTAAGGGATTATGATGAAGATAAAGATCCTATTGATGAACAGGTCAAAGTTGATATAGATTTCTTTAATATTGGGTCAAGTAGCAAAGGTGCTGCAAGCACATTAAGTATTTCAGATAAAATAAAAGAATCTACTGATTTTATTGCAGCAGGTGGTAAGGTAGATGGCAATTCGCCTCAAATCGGAAATGGAAATAACGCTGTCACACTATCAAATGTTAAAAATGATGTTATCGACATTGGTGGAACGAACACAACTCTACAAAATTTCTATGAAGGTGTTATTGGTGGCATGGCTGTAAACGCACAGGAAGCGGAGAGATTAACAACAAACAGTACGGTCCTAAGAGATTCCGTAGAAGAGCGAAGACAATCTGTTAGCGCAGTTTCGTTAGATGAAGAGATGACGAATATGATTCAATTTCAGCATGCATATAATGCATCAGCTAGAATGATCTCGCTACAGGATGAGTTGCTAGATAAAATCATTAACGGTATGGGTGCAGGAAGGTAGGTGATTTAATATGCGAGTTACACAAAGCATGTTAGCGAATAATTCATTGAGAAATTTGAGTAATAGCTATTCAAACTTAAGTAAATATCAAGATCAATTAGCGACAGGGAAAAAGATAAGTCGTCCATCAGATGATCCTGTTGTTGCAATTAAGGGAATGTTTTATCGAACAAATTTGACTGAAAATGAACAATACCAGAGAAATCTCTCTGAGGCATATACATGGCTGGAAAATTCAGAAGCAGGTATTGAGCAGGCAACTCAAATTACACAAAGAATTCGTGAATTAGTTGTTCAGGGTCAGAACGGAACGAACAGCCCGGAGGACTTAAAGGCAATCGGTGTTGAGATTGGCCAGCTTAAGGAAGATTTAATGGGTGTAGCTAATACACAAGTAGCCGGAAAATATATCTTTAATGGTCAAAAAACGCAAACTGTTCCTATAGGAGACGATGCTTTTATAACAGATGCAGTGGGTAATAAAGAGTATACATTTACACAAGATACTTCCTCTTATAACGTTGAAGTGTCAAAAGGTGTTCAGTTAAAGGTAAACATTAATTCTCACAATGTTTTTGGCAAGGACTTTATTAATACATTAGAAGAAATAGAGAGAAAATTGACTGATGGTGTTGGTACATTAGAAAACGGTGATCAGCTATTAACTGACTTGGATAAACACTTAGGTAATCTGACCGCCGAAAGAGCAGAGCTTGGAGCTAGATATAACAGACTTGAATTAATTGACAATCGCCTTGCCGATCAGGAAGTTATCGCAAATAGAATATTATCAGATAATGAAGATGCTGACATGGAACGAGTGATTACTGACTTAACCATTCAGGAAAGTATTCATCGTGCGTCACTATCTGCGGGTTCTAAAATTATTCAACCAACTTTAATGGACTTTTTACGTTAAGCTATCTTTTTTAGGATAGCTTTTTTACTAGGAGTGATTAGTTTGGAATTTCCACAATTGAGAATGGAGAGTACTAGTGCTCAAATAGGTATTCAAACAAAGAATGCAAAGAATTATATTCAACAACCTATGGCTGATTTATCAATTGAACAGCCAAAAGCAGAATTATCTATTATCACAACTAGCCCTCGACTAACCATTGATCAATCACAGGCAAGAGCCGATGTTGATTTAAAGTCGATATCTCAAAGAGTAGATGAATTTTCACAAAAAGGGTATCAAGATTTGTTGGCTGGCATTGCCCGTAGAGTCAATCAAGGTAATCAACTAATGAAAATAGAGAATAGTGGAAACCCTATTGTAAGTCAGGCGAAACAAAACAGTGAAAAACCTGCGAAGGAATTTGGAATAACTTTTGTACCTTCATACGGCAGTATTAAAATTAATTATGAGCCGGCAAAGGTTTATATAGAGGCGAAGGAAAATAAACCGAAGATAGATGTTAAGCTCAATAAACCTAATGTACAATATGAACAAGGGAATGTAGAGATTTATCTTCAAAAAAGAAATGAGTTAAAAATTAGTGTGGACTTTGTTGACATAAAGGCATAATGCTGATTTAGGATGTGATTATATGGAAATGAAAACAAAATACCATGGTATGATAAAAGTAGATGAAGAAGAGATTTTATACTTTGAGCACGGATTGCCTGGCTTTATAGACGAGAGGAAATTTGTTCTATTACCCCTTGAAGAGAATTCTCCTTACTATATAATGCAGTCCGTGACTACTATAGAATTAGGATTTATCGTTACAGATCCTTTTTCGTTTTTTAAAGACTATGAATTCGATCTAACTAGTAATGAGAAGGAAGCACTTAAAATAGGTGATGAGTCTACAATTCAAGTACTAACCATCTTATCATTAAGAGATCCCTTTACGGATACAACTGCAAATCTTCAAGCGCCGATTGTTGTTAATCATTCAGAGATGTTAGCGAAACAAATAATTCTTAATAAGACAAGCTATACAACAAAACATAGACTTTTTCAAGAGACCGTTAACAAGTAGGGGGTGGATGTATGCTGGTATTGACAAGAAAAGTAGGAGAGTCTATACAGATAGGGGAACAAATAGAAATAACTGTTGTATCAGTTCAAGGAGATCAAATAAAGCTTGGGATAAAAGCACCAAAGAGTGTTGATATACATCGTAAGGAGGTTTACCTTAGTATTCAGCAATCTAATAATGAAGCTGCTTCAATAAATGAGATTCTGCTCAATAAATTAAAAACAATCAAGTATGACCTTTAGCTAATTGCTAAAGGTTTTTTATTGGAGAATTGTGATAGCTGATGTATTGAGTTCTAACAATGCTTGCTATTTTAATTTATAGTTAAATTAGGTATAGTCATAAACCTTTGGTAAAAAATTTATTACTAGATATAAGAGTTTCTTTTTAAATTTACTTAAAAAAATAAAAAATACTATTAAACTATTTATAACTACTGTCGATATATAAAGTAAGAGGTAGAACTAATGGCGGCCGACATGAGTACTACCTTAAAAGAAGATTCACAAGGATGTGAATCAATACAACATTCAAGGAGGAAATATTAAAATGAGAATTAATCATAATATCGCAGCTCTTAACACATATCGTCAACTAGGACAAGCTAACAATGGACAAATGAAGTCAATGGAAAAATTATCTTCAGGATTACGTATCAATCGTGCTGGAGACGATGCTGCAGGTCTATCAATATCTGAAAAAATGCGTGGACAAATCCGTGGTTTAGAGCAAGCTTCTCGTAACTCACAAGACGGAATTTCATTAATTCAAACTGCTGAAGGTGCATTAAATGAAACGCATGCAATTCTTCAAAGAATGAGAGAGTTAGCGGTACAAGGTTCTAACGACACTAACGTAACTGCTGATAGAGATTCAATCAATTCTGAATTACTAGAGCTTAAAAAAGAAATTGATAGAATTTCTACAGATACAGAATTCAATACTCAAAAACTTATCGAATCTTCAGGGACATATAATTTCCAAGTTGGTGCAAACTCTTCTCAAGTTATTACTTTAAGTATTGGTGCAATGAATGCTTCTAGTTTATCAAGTAGCTTAACAGATGCGACAATTACAGCTTTAGCTAGCTTTGGAGACTATACTGCTTTTATTACTAATGTGAATAGTGCAATTACAAAAGTTTCTTCTGAGCGTTCTAAATTAGGAGCATACCAAAATCGATTAGAGCATACTATTAACAATTTAGATACAAGTGCTGAAAACTTAACAGCAGCTGAATCACGTATCCGTGACGTTGATATGGCTAAAGAAATGATGGCGCAAACTAAGAATTCAATTCTTTCTCAAGCATCACAAGCAATGTTAGCTCAAGCCAACCAACAACCTCAGGGAGTATTACAACTATTAAGATAATAGTTTTGAAGATGGACAACTCATTGAAGTTGTCCATCTTACTATTTTGGTTTGTTTAGGAGTGAATTTTTTATGAGAAATATAACTGTTTTAGAGGATGACTTTGAAAAAAAGGAAGAAAATATATTAATTGAAAACAGTAAGGGTGGCTTACCTGTAGTTATTTTCAATGGATATTACCTTAATAGTAAATATAACCCATTAAAGGAATCTAAACAATTGGCTGATAAGTACTATAAGAAGAACTATACCCATGTTCTATTTGGTCTTGCGCATTCCTATCTAGCTAAAGAATTACTTAATAAAATGGGAGAAAATGATTTTTTATTAATAATTGAACCTAGCATTAAATTATTTGAAATGGTTAATTCTAAAGGTGCTTTAGAACCATTACTTGAGAGTGAACAAGTGTTTTTTATTGTTGGTTATGAACACAATCAACTAGAGGAAGAAATAAGATATTTGGTTAATACTAGAAATATTGGGCAATTAGAGTTTATACCTTCTCCTAATTATGAGAGATTATATCCCCATTTATTAAAACACCTCAAAGAAGAAATTATAAAGAATGTAAGATTGTCTTTAGTTAACATAGCAACTATGGTTAAGTACGGGAAATTGTGGCAAGAAAATACGCTATATAACCTTTATAATTCATGGAAATCTACTCCCTTTAAAAAAATTGAAAATAAGTTTGATTGCCCAGTAATCATTGCTGCTTCAGGGCCATCGTTAAATAAACAATTAGGAAAACTGAAAGAAATTAGAGAAAATCAGTCTGCGCTTATTATAGCTGCAGGTTCAACTATAAATCCATTACTTAAGGCTGGCATTAAACCACATATTGTGGTATCAATTGACGGTGCTGAAGCCAATTGGAAACACTTTGAGGGTCTAGATTATGATGACGTATCTCTTTTTTATAGTTTAAACGTTCATAAAGAAATACCACTAAATCATAATGGAGTAAATGTAATCTTTAATTCTCAAGATAAAGATTTATCAGATTGGATTAATAAAATTGTAGGTGAAGACTTAGGTTATGTTTTTGGGGGAGCTTCAGTTGCAAACTATTGTTTTTATATTGCTAAAAAAATTACTAGTGGTCCAATTTGTCTAATAGGTCAAGACCTTGCCTATACTGATAATGTTAGCCATGCTGTTGGAAACAGCAACTTAAAAAAAATTTCTGAAAACGAAACAAATAAAAATAAGAATTATATTGAAGTAAAGAGTTACTATGGTAAAACTATTCTTAGTGATTATTCTTTACTAAGTATGAAAAAGGTATTTGAGGATATGATTGATCTTTTTAGGAAATCTGGAGACAAACGCCATATATACAACTGTACGGAGGGGGGGGCAAAGATTGAAGGGATTAATAACTTAGATTTTGAGGATTTTATTAAGAACTACTGTTCTATGAGTTATAATAAAGAATTTATTGATACTTTCCTAGAAGAGAAAAATAACTTTATATCAAAATCTAACATCTCCTCGGGCTTTGAAATAGAACAAAAAAATCTCCAAGAGCTAGTTAGAATGACTGAAAAAGCAATAGAGATAATTAATGGATTATCTATGGATACAGTGTATATAGATAACAAAGCTTTAAAGAAGCTTGATACACTAGATGATAAAATTAATGAATATTCTAAGAGTAATATTATATATTTTTTGATTATGCCTTTAAGTTTTCAGGTTAATCATACGCATCAAGAGGTTGAAGGGGAAACGCTTATAGAAAGAAAAAGGAGAGTAATGAAGAAATCGCTGGCTTTATATAAAGGTATATTAGAATCGGCAGAGTACACTTTAAAAATATTAGATACGATTGAGAGTGAAAGAAAAGGAGTAGGGTAGAATGGAAAAGATTGTTTTTGAAACAATTCAAAGTTTAAAAGAATATTTACCTAGAATGATAAATGGATGTAATGAAATTGTTGAATATCTACAGGAAGGAAATGAAGGTACCGCTTTGAGTCAAATGCCGGATTTTGTAGAAGGATTACAATGGATTTTTGCAGCTATTAATGGGATACAAAATAATGGACATTTACAAGAAATTGAACTTATATCATTAAAAGATAATTTTAAGGAGGTCGTGGATTCATTAGAAATGAGAGATTATGTTCTACTAGCTGACTTACTAGATTACGAAATTGCGCCTGTACTGAAACAATGGCAACTTACTATAAATAAGGTAGAATCATGAAGTGGAGATTGATACAAACAGCTAGTGGTGATTTTACTGTTGTTTTAACAAAGAAAGAACGTGAATTCCTGCTGCATAGCAAATATGATCCGGTTAAAGAAGCTAAGCGATGGGTAACCCAATGGGATGTAGAAAGTAAGAATCCCAAAAGAATTTGTGTAATTGGTATGGGAGCAGGGTTTCATATTATACAGCTAAGAAAGATCTATCCTAGTATTCCAATCATAGTTTTTGATTTTAATCCTGACTATTATAATTGGTTGGAAGAGATAAAATGTATTTCTAAATTGAAAACACAAAATATTACCATAAATGTATCGGATGACTTGAAAACAATTAAAGAAGGCTTGTTGCCTTTATTAGATGATTCAGATTTTATGATCATGTTACATGCTCCTTCTCTCGAGTTAATTCCCGATAACCTTTCTTCAATAAAAACTTTATTGGAAGATTATATGTTTTTTTTGAGGACTATACGTAAAAATAATAAGTTACTAGAAGAGAACTTATTTAATAACTTAAGGCTTGAGGATAAAGGGATAACAGGATGGAAAAACAAACTTGATGGCAAGTCTGTACTGCTAATATCAGCAGGTCCATCCTTATCAAAGCAAATACCTATAATCAAGGCTGCGAGTTTGACAGGTGAAGTTTTCATTGCTTGTGTAGGTACAGCACTAACTCCTTTGTTAAAAAGTAGAATTATCCCAAATGCAATTATGATTTCAGACCCGCAGATTACAATTTTGGAGCAATTTGTTGAAACCACTAAAGATATGGATATTCCGTTATTTTATTTAGGAACAGCAAATCATGAAGGTGTTAAACAGTATCAGGGACCAAGGTATATTGTTTGGCAGAAAGGTTATTCTAAGTCAGAAGAACTTTCACAATTGAGGGATGAACCTAAAATTAAAACAGGTGGTTCAGTTGCGACATGTTTATTGGATTTATTGATATGGTTTGGAGCTAGTAGAATTGCTTTAGTTGGGCAAGATTTGGCCTATACAAATGGCTATAGCCATGCAAAGGGTACTCATAATGTGAAAAAAATGGAACTGGAAAAGTTAATAGAGGTAAAAGGTTACTATCAAAATGAAACTGTAAAAACACCAAAACATTTGTACGGTTATCTTAAGTGGTTTGAAAAATACGTTGTGGATTTTAGGGGAAATGTGGAACTATGGAATTGTACCGAGGGTGGGGCTTTTATTAAAGGATGGAAACATAATAGTCTTGAACAATTTTTAAAAAGTATTAATTAGCCCAACTAGGTTGCGATTAACTAAGTTTACCATAAGAAATAAATTCATAATAATTTGCACATCAACATTTACCTATAACTATTGTTCTTCATAAGAATTTTTAAAACTATATTGAAAAATTCAGAAATTGATATCACCATTATTTTGATATCAGTTTCTTTTTTTTATATCTTTTCTAAAAAAACTAAAATTTAATTTTAATGAACTCTAAATTAATACAATCCTTTAACGATATAATAAATAAGTATATAATTTCTACTTAGAAATTTGATTTATTTATTATAAATAAGAGATAAGGAAGTGAATAAGATGTCTAATCGTATATTAGTGACCGGTGCTGACGGATTTATAGGAAGTCATTTAACAGAAAAACTAGTTGAACAAGGATATAGTGTAAAAGCTTTTGCTTATTATAATTCATTTAATGCATGGGGATGGTTAGATACCCTGCCTAAGGATATATTAAATGAAATAGAGGTTGTTACAGGGGATATTAGAGATCCTAATGGTGTTAAGGTAGCAATGAAAGAAATAGATAAAGTCTTCCATTTAGCGGCCCTTATTGCAATACCATTTAGCTATCATTCACCAGATACATACATAGACACAAATATTAAGGGGACATTAAATGTGCTTCAGGCTGCTAGAGACATGGGTACTTCAAGAGTTCTCATTACATCTACTTCGGAGGTATATGGGACGGCGCAGTATGTTCCAATTGATGAAAAACACCCTTTCCAAGGGCAGTCCCCTTATTCAGCAACTAAAATTGGTGCGGACCGATTAGCTGAATCTTTTTATAGAAGTTTTAATATGCCTATTTCAATAGTAAGGCCCTTTAATACTTATGGGCCACGTCAGTCTGCAAGAGCAGTGATTCCAACAATTATTACTCAGTTACTTTCAGGAAAAGAAAAAATTGAGCTGGGTTCACTCACACCTACAAGAGACTTTAATTATGTAAAAGATACTGCAAATGGCTTTATTGAAATTGCAAATTCAATGGATACAATTGGTGAAGAAATTAATATTGCTACTCAGAAAGAGGTTTCAATAGGGCAACTAGCAGAAGAGCTTATTAAACAAATTAATCCAAACGCAAGAATCGTTTGTGATGAGCAAAGGTTAAGACCAGAAAATAGTGAAGTAAACAGACTGCTAGGATCTAATGAAAAAATTAAGAAATTAACTAATTGGGAACCACATTATTCATTTGAACGAGGTTTAGCTGAAACAATTGAGTTTTTTAAGCAGAACATTGATAAATATAAACCGGATATATATAACATTTAGGAGATGGGACAAATGAGTCAAAAGTTTATTCCCCTTTCTGTTCCTAACTTTAAAGGGAAAGAACTAGAGTATGTTACACATGCTATTGAAACAGAGTGGGTATCAACAGGCGGTCCCTATGTAAATGAATTCGAAGAAAAAGTGTGTAATTATGTAAATGCTAAAGGAGCTGTTTCCGTACAAAATGGGACATCCGGGTTACATATCGCACTTAAAGTTTGTGGGGTTACACGTGAAGATGAAGTTATTGTTCCAACGCTGACTTTTATTGCTGCCGTGAACCCAGTAAAGTATCTAGGAGCAGAACCGATTTTTATGGACTGTGATGATTCCCTTTGTGTGGATCCATACAAGCTTATGGAATTTTGTAGAATGGAATGCACTTTTATTAACGGTAAGCTAATTAATAAAAGGACAGGGAAACATGTAAAGGCTATTATCGTTGTTCATGTATTTGGTAATATGTCATCTATGGATAAGATTATGAAAATTGCTGAAGAATTCAACCTGAAAGTTGTAGAGGATGCTACTGAGGCTTTGGGGACATATTATACTAATGGTATTTATAAGGGGAAATATGCGGGAACAATAGGTACAGTAGGGGTTTATTCTTTTAATGGCAATAAAATCATCACCACAGGTGGTGGAGGAATGATTGTTTCTAATGAGGAAGAATTGCTAAAAAGAGCTAAACATCTTACTACTCAGGCTAAAAGCGATGAGCTTTATTATATACACGATGAGATAGGATATAACTATCGAATGACAAATCTTCAGGCTGCCATAGGTATAGCTCAATTGGAACAACTAGAAGATTTCATTAAAATTAAGGAAGTAAATTATAAGCTTTACAAAAAATTTATCAATGAAATTCCGGGTTTAGAGATTCTTAACTTTAATGAAAATATAAGAAGTAATTATTGGTTCTATGCACTATTTATAAAGGATGATTTTCCTTTAAAGAGAGATCAAGTGATAAAATATTTATCTTCTAACAATGTACAAGTAAGGCCTATATGGGATCTAATAAGTGAACAACAGCCATATATAGCTAATCAAAATTATAAAATTGAAAAATCAAAAACATACTTAGCTCATATTATTAATATTCCTTGTAGTTCTAACTTGAGCACGGAAGATGTTTTATATGTAATTGATTGTCTAAGAAATGTACACAATAAAAAATAACTTGAATGCTTAGAGGAGGTGGGTAAATTGGACATAAAAGACTTTTTAATTGAAGAACAATCCACGATGATCGAAGCAATGACGTTGCTAGATCAAGTTGCAAAGAAGGTTCTATTTGTAGTTAGAGAGGGACGCTTTGTTGCAGTAATTACTGATGGAGATATTAGAAGATGGATATTAAAAAATAGTAGTCTTGATGCTAAAGTTAAAGATATAGCTAATTATTCACCCAAATATGTCTATGAAAAGGATAAAAACTCAGCAAAAAGAATTATGCGTAAACATTATATTGAAGCATTACCAGTTCTTAATGAAAATGAGGATATAGTGTCAGTAGTATTGTGGAATGATGAAGAAATTGGACCTAATAAAAAGCTAAAAGTACCTGTTGTTATCATGGCTGGTGGTTTAGGTACAAGACTTTATCCATATACAAAAATTTTACCCAAGCCACTAATACCTATTGGAGAAATACCTATTGCAGAACATATTATCAATAGATTTACTAACTACGGGGCAGATCAGTTCTTTTTAGTAGTGAATCATAAAAAGAATATGATTAAAGCTTACTTTAATGAGATTCACAAGGATTATGAAATAAATTACATAGATGAAAACCAACCTTTAGGAACAGGTGGGGGATTAAGTTTATTAAAGAGAAAAATAAGTTCAACATTCATATTATCTAACTGTGATATCTTGATTGAAGAGGATTATGAAAGGATTCTTAACTTCCATAAGAAAGGGAAACACCTAATTACTATGGTATGTTCCCTAAAGAATATTAGAATTCCATATGGAGTTATTAAGATTAGTGAGCAGGGTGAAATAGAGGAAATGAAGGAAAAACCTGAGCTATCCTTTTTCACAAATACAGGAATGTATGTCGTTGAACCCAGAGTAATTGATGAACTAGAAGATAATAAAGAAATTGGATTTCCAGATATTATTGATAGTTATAAAAAGGCAGGAGAGAAAATTGGTGTTTATCCTATTAGTGAAAATTCCTGGCATGATATGGGACAGTTAGATGAAATGGAGAAGATGAGACAAAGGTTAGTCCATGATGAATAAAAAAATAATTTTAGTTGGTGGGGGCGGACATTGTAAATCAGTATTAGACACTCTATTATTAACAAACCAGTATTCTGAGATCGGTGTGGTAGATCTAAAAGAATTTTTAAATAAGAAGGTACTATCTGCTTCCGTTATAGGAACTGACAAAGATTTACCCCAGCTGTACAAAGGAGGGTATAAACACGCTTTTGTTTCTTTAGGTAGTATAGGAAAAACAAGTAGAAGAATTAATTTGTATAATACTTTAGAAGATATCGGATTTACTATTCCTAATATTATCGATCCTACAGCAATTATTAGTAACGATGTTCAGTTGGGTAACGGAATTTTTATTGGTAAAAAAGCAGTGATTAATGCAGGGGCAACTATTCATAATGGGGCAATAATTAATACTGCTTCCATTATAGAACATGATTGTATAGTAGGAGAATTTACACATATTGCTCCTGGAACCGTGATGTGTGGGAATGTGCAAGTTGGAAGAGAAACACATATTGGAGCAAATAGTGTAATAAAGCAACAGATTAAAATTGGCTCACATACTATGATAGGTATGGGAAGTATCGTGTTAAAGGATATTGGAGATAGTAAGGAAGCATTTGGTAGCCCTTGTAAGGAGGTTTGAGGGATGTGAGTGTATACATAATTGCAGAAGCTGGTGTGAACCACAACGGAAGTATAGAAATAGCGAAAGAAATGGTAGACAGTGCAAAGGCTGCAGGTGCAGATTGTATAAAGTTTCAAACATTTGTTTCAAAGAATATAGTATCTAAAAATGCAAAAAAGGCAGAATATCAACAACAAAACACAGCAGCTAATGAAAGTCAGTTAGAGATGCTAAAAAAATTGGAGCTATCATTTGAAGAGTTTATTGAATTAAATAATTATTGTCGGTCCAAAGATATTGAGTTTTTATCCACAGGTTTTGATTTTGATAGCATAGATTTTTTAAGTAGTTTAAATATGAAAAGGTGGAAGATTCCATCAGGAGAGATTACAAACCTTCCATATTTAATAAAAATAGCAAAGTTAAATAAGCCAATTATTCTTTCAACAGGAATGAGTACTATGGAGGAAATTAAAGATGCTCTAGAAGTACTTGTTAAATATGGAGCTGGGGAGATAACGGTCTTACATTGTACAACAGAGTATCCGACACCATATGTTGATGTTAACCTGAGTGCCATGAATACAATAAAACAGGAGTTAAATGTTCCAGTTGGTTATTCTGATCATACTAAGGGAATTCACATATCTATTGCAGCAGTTGCAAGAGGGGCAACTGTAATTGAGAAGCATTTTACTCTTAACAGAAAAATGGAAGGTCCCGATCATAAGGCAAGTCTAGAACCAATTGAGTTAAAAGAGATGGTAAATGCAATAAGGAATACTGAGGTTGCGATAGGTGATGGAAACAAAATTCCTGCTGGTTCAGAATTGAAAAATATAGTGATTGCTAGAAAGAGTATCGTTGCAAATAGATGCATTAAGAAAGGTGAAGCATTCACTGAAGAAAACATAACAGTAAAAAGGCCGGGAAATGGTATAAGCCCTATGAAATGGTTTGAAGTAATTGGAAATATAGCTAATAGGGATTTTGAAGAAGATGAGTTGATCGATCTATGAAAAAAATCAGCATACTCACCGCCACTAGAGCAGAGTATGGCTTATTAAAGCCTATAATTGAAAAACTGAATATCTTGAAGGAATTTGATGTAAGGGTTGTGGTAACTGGAGCACATTTATCACCTGAGTTCGGTTTAACATATAAAGAAATCGAGCAGGATGGTATCGTTATTGATGAAAAGATAGAAATGCTTTTAAGTTCAGACACTCCTTCATCTATTTCTAAATCTATGGGATTAGCAATGGTTGGGTTTGCGGATTATTTTGAACGGTTAAAACCAGACTTGCTTATTGTACTTGGTGATCGATATGAGACCTTAGCTGTTTGTATTGCAGCGATGAATCAGAGAATTCCAATAGCTCATTTATATGGAGGAGAGAAAACAGAAGGTGCAACTGACGAGTCTATCCGCCATGCAATTACTAAACTGAGTTATTTGCATTTTACAAGTACTGAAGAATATAGGGAACGTGTGATTCAGCTCGGAGAGCATCCAGATCGAGTATTTTGTGTCGGTGCAATAGGAATAGAGAATATTTTAAACGTGGAGTTAATGAAAAAGTATGAGTTAGAACATGCACTTAATTTTAAACTAGACAAGCCATATGCCATAGTCACTTTTCATCCAACAACATTAGAAAACAATCGTTCAGAAGAACAGTTTGAGTCCCTGCTTGAAGCATGTAAAAGCTTTAAAAACATGAGTCTTATCTTTACGAAAGCAAATGCTGATACAGATGGCCGTATTATTAATAAAATGATAGACGATTATGTTAATGAAAACGACCATGCAGTAGCGTTTACCTCTCTAGGCCTGACTAGATATTTAAGTGCGTTAAGGTTCTGTAATTTAGTAATCGGTAACTCATCTAGTGGTCTTATTGAGGCACCTTCATTTAAAATACCTACTGTGAATATTGGAGATCGTCAAAAGGGTAGGCTGCAGGCAACTAGCATAATAAACTGTAAGCCCGAAGCTAAGGAAATAGAGAAATCAATAAGATTGGCTTTAAGTGAAAACTTCAGGAGAATAGCTGCCGAAACCGTAAATCCATATGGGGACGGAAACACATCGGACCAGGTAGTATTAAATATAGGGGAATTCTTATTGAACGAAAAAATTACATTACAAAAGAAATTCTATGATTGTGAGATGAAATAATTGAAAGTAGTTGTAATTGGGTTAGGTTCCATGGGAAAGAGAAGAATACGATTATTACAAAGATATAATCAAACAATGCAGATATTCGGTGTGGATAAAAGTGAAGAACGTAGGAAGGAAACAAATGAAGTTCATGGTATTGAAACTTTTAATACATTAACTGACCTGTTAAATGAAAATAAGATTAATTATGCATTTGTATGTACCTCTCCTTTATCACACCATACAATTATTACTGATTGTTTAAATCAAGATATTCATGTGTTTACTGAACTGAACTTAGTTCATGATGGATATGAGAGAAATATTAATTTGGCTAAAAAAAAGGACTTAGTTTTATTTATATCATCTACATTTTTGTATAGAGAGGAAATAAAGAAGATTAAAAGTTTGGTACAAGAATCAAATGGCTTACATAATTATACATATCATGTTGGCCAATACTTACCTGATTGGCATCCTTGGGAGCATTATAACGACTTTTTCGTTGGAGACAAACGTACAAATGGTTGTAGAGAAATTTTTGCTATTGAGCTTCCCTGGTTAGTCGATGTATTCGGAGACATTACTAATGTAGAAGTAGTGAAAGGGAAAAATAGTTCTTTAACGATTAATTACAATGATCATTTTTTAGCAATTGTAGAACATACTTCCGGTCACAAGGGGACACTGGCAGTTGATGTTGTATCAAGGAAGGCCGTTAGGAACCTAGAGGTATTTGGAGAACAATTATATCTTTCTTGGAATGGCTCTCCGCAAGGTTTAAAAGTCTATGATTATGAAAAAAAAGTCGATGTTGTGATCGACCTCTATAAAGAAATAGATCAATTAGAAAACTATAGTCATTTTGTTGTTGAAAATGCATATTACAATGAAATAACTGCATTTTTTGAATCAGTGAATAATCAAAAGAAACCAATCTATTCTTTTGAGAAGGACAGAGAAATCTTAAAATTAATTGACATGATTGAGGCATGAAATGAAGCATTATAATATTGCAGTTATTGGTTTAGGGTCCATAGGGTGTAGACATATCTTTAATATTAAAAGAGTGTTGGAAGAAAGAAACATTACGTATAGTATTGATTTGTTCAGAAGTAGTAGAACAGGAAAAGAAATGGATGAAGAGATAGAAAAAATAATAAACAAAATCTACTATGACTATGAAAATGTACAAAATTATTACGATATTATATATGTAACCAATCCAACTCATCTTCATTTTGACACAATAAAACGTTTTTCATCTAAAACAAAACATATGTTTATTGAGAAACCTGTATTTGACCGAACGGATCTTTCGTTAGATGATCTTCCATTAAAGGAGGAAGGTATCTATTATGTTGCTTGTCCATTGAGATATACCAATGTAATTGAATACCTAAAGAATGAGTATGATTTGAAGAAAGTTTACTGTGCTAGAGTCATATGCTCAAGTTATCTTCCTGCTTGGAGACCTCATGTAGATTATAGAGTAACCTATAGTGCTATAAAAGAGCAAGGTGGAGGTGTTTCTATTGATTTAATCCATGAGTGGGACTACATTAATTATTTATTTGGGCTACCAGAGCAAGTGTTAAATATAAGAGGGAAATACTCAAATTTAGAAATAAATAGTGATGATTTATCCATTTATATAGGAAAATATCAGAAAATGGCTGTGGAAGTTCATTTGGATTACTTCGGTCGAGAGCCTATAAGAGAAATTCAACTTTTTACTGAGGAAGAAACAATAGTCGGTGATTTACTAAAAAGTGAAGTTCGTTTTTTAAGTAGTGGGAGAAAGTTATCGTTCAATGAAACGAGAAATGATTATCAGTTAAAGGAAATGGCTCATTTCTTTAACGTAATAGAAGGCAAAAAAGAAAACGATAATGATTTAAGAATGGCACTACAGACTCTTAAGATAGCAAAGGATGGAACATTTTAATGAAAATCCTATTTACCATATGTGGTCGAGCTGGGTCAAAAGGAATAAAGAATAAAAATCTGAAAGAGTTTTTAGGCTTTCCCTTGCCGTATTATACGATTTCTGCAATTGATTTATATAGACAGAAAAATCCTCAAATTTCTAGTGATATTGTTTTAAATACAGATAGCGCTGAATTAATAAAATTGATTAAAGACTATCGTACCTTAAAAATTGATGTAATTGAAAGAGAAGCATCTTTAGGGTTAGATAATACACCTAAATTAGAAGTAATAGCAAAGAGTTTAGAAATAATGAAACAAAGAAAATCAGTTAACTATGATATGGTTATAGATTTAGATATAACGTCTCCACTAAGAACTTCATTAGATGTAGAAAACTTAATCAAACATAAGGTGAATACACAGGTAGATGTTGTATTTTCTGTTACAAATTCAAGAAGAAATCCATACTTTAACATGGTTAAAAGAACAGAAAATGGATATGTACGTGTAATAAATTCTTCATTTAATTCTAGGCAAGAGGCCCCAGAGATATATGACATGAATGCCTCGTTATATGCATACTCTCCCGAATTCTTAGTAAGTGGTAAAGGGTTATTTGAAGGAACATGTGATGTAATTAAGATGATGGATACAGCTGTACTAGACCTGGATCATGAGAATGATTTTGAACTAATGGAAGTGATCGGAAAGCACTTGTTTGAAAATTATCCATTACTTGGGGAAGTAAGGAGAAATATTAAATAACGCAGATAGTGAGGAGGGACAAGAATTAATGTCTGAACACCATAGTATTGCTATTCCAGCATCATAATATATATACAGGTAGTAGTTCTAATTGAGAACTACAAATAGAGTTTTCTACTCCTCAAAATGGTGTAAATGAAAGGACAGTTTTGGTAATCTTTGTACCAGGATTCGGTGGTAATATTGATTAAAAAGTCTATAAAAAAATGAGGCAAGTATTTGCGGACCTTTACCAGTAGTTGATATATTGGATGGAAATATAGAAGAACTTAATGATATGAGCTATATGCAGGCAGTTGATATTATAAGTATTTTAGAGCGATAAATTACTCTTAAATGATAATAATATAAAATACGTTTCTAACCGAGTTATTGGTTATGGTCATTCTCATGGAGCGTATCTATTGCATTTATGCTATAGATTAGTAACTAATTTATTTTCGTATATTATCGTCAGCTTTGATAGAGCCATTATATTTAACTCGTAATCGAATTTTAACTCAAGGAATAGGTTACTCATTTCTCGCCATTGAATTCGATTAATTAGCTAAAAAAATAATAAGTAATAAAAAAGATTTACATTTAAAAACGTTATATATAGATTACAATGGGAAAACACAAATCCTAGTATTTCAAGGAGATCATGATGAATTAGTCAACCATATTGAAAGAAACGAGTCATAGAGAGTATGGTTAACTTTGATTTTATTCTTGTTAAAAAGGAAGATGTTGATAATGTGAAATATAACTCAAATGGTCAGGGTCTAAATGCTGACTTCTTAGAACCTTTTTCTTATGCCTTGAGCATAACTTAATGAGAATCTAAACAAAAATTTAAAATATAAAGTGTATTTTGAAAGTGGAATTATAGAAGTGGATTTTTCCTATGGATTACCTATATTTAAAACTTAATTTAATAGTATAAGTAATTAGAGAATATTTTTTATTTGATAGAGATATTAAATATGAACTTAGAGTGGATAATTCTATGCTCTATTCTGTTTTCCATAAAGTATTTGTACAGAAAATACCCTTAATTTATGAGAGGTAAAGCTAATATTTATCTTAGATGATAAAGGTAAGCCTAGAAAGGACCGAATGACTATTAATAAGTATGATGAAAGATATGAAATCAGACTTGCAAAGTATTCAGAAATTGAAAAAATAATGAGCTTTATTAATGAATTTTGGAGAAAGGGTCATATACTTGCTCTGGATAGAAAACTGTTTGAGTATGAGTTTGTTGATGGTAATCAGGTTAACTTTGTCATAGCTATTGATAGAAATACTGGGTTTATTGAAGGAATATTTGGCTTTCTAAATTGCTCTAAAACAACAGATGTAAATAAGAAAGACATATGGGGAAGTATGTGGAAAGTCGTTGACAGTCGCGAAAATATTCCGTTCTTAGGAGTTGAACTGGCAAAAAGAGTATTTACTTTAACTGGTTGCCGCACTCAAATTGGCAATGGAGCTAACCTCAATACAACAGTCCCATTAAGAAGGATGTTTTTTGGAGATAAAGTGGCCATGATGAAGCAATATTATCTTTTGAATAATGAAATTGGTGAATACAAGATAGCTGTAATTAAAGATAAGAATAATAAAGGTCATCTGTTTAAAGTACAAGATACAACTATTGTTGAGTTACTTTCTATAAATGATGTGAAGAGAGAATTTGATTTAGAGAGTATTGATTCAATTCCTTATAAAGATTATTGGTATATTAACAAAAGGTATTTTAACCATCCTTATTATAAGTATAAGGTGTATGCTCTGCGAGATTCAAACGGGTTGGTTGGAGCTTTGATGATGACAAGATCAGTAGAGTGTAATGGTAGTAAGGTACTAAGAATAGTTGATTATATCGGTAATCAAAAACTTTTTGCTGGTTTAGGAAGAGCATTGGAAGGAATGTTAAAGAATAACGGTTATGAATACATTGATTTCTATACACTCGGCTTTGATGAAGATTACATATTTAGAGCTGGATTTTCACTAAGAATAGAACAAGACTCTAATATTATTCCTAATTATTTTGAACCATTTGTTCGCGAAAATGCAGAGATATGGGCTCATTATAAGCATGAAGGTACTTTGTTTTTTAAAGCTGATGGTGATCAGGATAGACCGAATGAAATAAGAGATAGGCCATAATAAAGTTTGTAATTGAAAGGAGTTATCATAATGAAAAGCTCGAGTGATTTTCGAAATATATTATTAAAGGAAGATCAATATAAAGCAAATTCAAAAGCTTATGCTGATAAACTAAAATACAAAAAAAAGATAATTATATGGGGAACTGGAAATGGTGGGGATTTAGTATATAAGTTTCTGGAAGAATACGGTGTTATAAACAAAGTGGAATTTTTTGTTGATAATAATGAGACTAGATGGGGAACAAACAAGAATGGAATTTTAGTTTTGTCTCCGAATGAAGTCCTTCAAAAAGTACGGGGAAAAACAGATATGAACATTATAGTTGCGAGCCAGTATCTAGTTGAAATAAAAAATCAGCTAATTTCGCTTGGTGTTGATCAAGACATTATTGACATCAGAGGATTTGGGTTGGCAAAAGATTATTTTGATTTCCAAGAGGAAACCCCATTTAACATAATACATTCCAATTTTGAAAGCTATGAAAAAGTGTACGATTATTTATCAGATCAGCGTTCAAAGGATGTTTTTTTAGGAATTTTAAACTCTAAGATCTCATTGGACAATAGCTATTTAGAGGGAATTGCGGACCCTACGATTGAACAATATTTTGATAAAGAAATTATTCAATTAACGAAAAGTGAAGTATTCTGTGATTGTGGTAGTTTCGATGGAGATACATTAGAAACTTTTATTAAATTAACTGAAGGGAATTATAAAAAATATATTGCTATTGAGGCTGATGAGGATACATATAGGAAGTTAAATCATAAAATTATTGGCAATAAATATAAAGATGTTGAGACATATAATGTGGCATGTTGGAGTGAGAAAACAGTTTTGAAATTTCAACCTTCACAAACTGCAGGGCATATCTCTGAAATGGGGGAGATTTCTGTGGCAGCAGATACCTTAGATAATCTTGTGAAAGAACGAGTAACTTTTCTGAAAATGGGGATGAAGGAGCCGAAGAGATGGCATTAACAGGCGCAAGTCAAATTATAAAGAAATACAATCCAGTCCTGGCAATTTGTCTTTACCATAGTTTGGAGGATTATTATAAGCTTCCACTACTTATAAAACATTTGTATCCAGGTTATAAATTGTTTGTTCGACATTATACTGACATGGTTGATGCCGAAACTGTTTGTTACGCAATTCCCGAATAAGAGTTAATGTATCTTATATTATGGGAATTTTTGATTGATTTCAAATCAAACAGTAGGAGAAAACTTAATATAATTAAGGTTTATTAGGAGAGATAGAATGAAGAAAATTGTAGTTGGCATGGTTGGAGCTGGACGAGCTACTGAACTCCATATGCATGCCTTACAACGGGTAAGCGGTATTCCACTGCGATTTAAAACAATTGTTGCACGGCGTTCAGAACAATTATTACCAGCAAAAGAGAAATATGGGTTTGAAAATGCATCTTATGATTTTGATGACTTGTTAAATGATCCTGAGATTGATGTGATTGATATTTGTACACCACCCTATGTACATGAAGAAATGGTAATAAAAACTATAAAGTCAGGAAAGCATGTTATATGTGAAAAACCGTTAACGGGTTACTTTGGTGATGAAAATACCAAAGCACCAGTAGGTGATAACGTCTCAAAATCAGATATGTATGACAAGCTCATTGAATCTATTGAAAACCTGAAAAGTATTATCGATTCATCTGATAAAAAGTTTATGTACGCAGAAAATTTTGTCTATGCACCGGCTGTAGTGAAGGCAGCTGAAATTATTGTTGCTAAAAAAAGTAAAATTCTCTACATGAAAGGCGAGGAAAGTCTTAAAGGTTCTAGCTCACCTGTAGCAGGTGAATGGTCTAAAACTGGAGGCGGAACATTTCTGCGAACTGGTTCACACCCTCTATCTGCAGTATTATGGCTTAAGCAACAAGAAGCCGAGGCACGCGGTGTTGAGATTTTTGTAGAGAGTGTTCTCGCTGATATGGGAAGAATAACACCAACATTAACTGAATATGAACATAGACATATTGCAGCACGTCCTAATGATGTTGAGGATAATGGTACTGTTATTGTTAATTTCTCAGACGGCTCAAAGGCTGTAGTAATAGCTACGGATGTCTGTCTTGGTGGTAGTAAAAACTATGTAGAACTCTATTGTAATGACGCAAATATAAATTGCAATTTAACAATGAATGATTTAATGACAACATACTTTATAGATGAGGACGGATTGGACAACGTCTATCTTTCTGAAATGCTTCCCTCCAAAACAGGGTGGAATAAACCATTTATCGCTGATGAAATCATTCGTGGATACACAGATCAAATGCAGGATTTTATGGAAGCAATATACTACGATAGAGAACCAAAGTCAGGATTTAAGTTGGCATACGACACTATTAAAGTGACTTATGCTGCATATAAGTCTGCAGAAGAAGGACGAAAATTATTACTAAATTAACAATGTATTAATAAGAAAGGATTCATTATGAAAACAATTGCAGATTTGTTCTATGAAAGTGTTAGAACATACCCGGAAAAAACAGCAATATGGTGTGAAAGTAAATCAATTACTTACCAAGAACTAGCTAATTTGGTTAGCCAATACTCTCATTTCCTAATAAGTAATGGAGTTGCTTACCGGGACCATATAGGGATTCCAATGAATAATAGTATTACCTCAGTTGCTCTAATACTAGCAGCAGCAAACCTTGGTGTTGGATTAGTTCCTATTAATCCGACAATGCCAATTAGTTCAATTAGGAAGGCCTTCGCTGTTGCTGATGTTAAGCATATAATAGCTCGTCGTGCATTTTTTGAGCAGTGTGATAAAAACGGAGGCATTGATGTGGAAGGCTCTCGTATTTGTATTGATCATCAATATCAAGGTACTGTATCTCTACTTAATTCTGAAGAAATGTCAGTGGAGAGGCCGGTCATCAAAGAAGTTGATGGTGAAGAGATCCTTATTATTACAATGACCTCTGGATCTACGGGGAATCCAAAACCTATAAGCTTAACGCAAAAAAATAAATATTTACGAGCATTTGCTCACATTGATCTATATAAAATAACGAGAGATGATAAGATTCTAGCTGCTACACCACTATATCATTCATTGGCCGAAAGACTTGTATTAATCCCGTTGTTAATTGGTGGAACTTCCGTATTATTACCAAGATTTACACCAAATTTATGGTTAGACTGTGTAAAGGAGCAGGGTGTAACATTTACTATAGCAGTGTCTGCACAGTTAAACCAGATTGCTTCATATTTATCTAATCCAATTGAATTAGGGATTAACACATTAAGAAGCGTGGTTTCTTCTTCTGCTCTACTTGACACCAAAATTAAAAATGAATTGATAGAAAAGCTACATTGCGATTTTCATGAAATGTATGGGACATCAGAAGTGTCAACAGTTACGAGTATTAATTTCAGGGAAGCAATTCATAAAAAGCAATCTGTTGGTAGGACTTTACCTGAAGCTGACGTTGTCATTTTTAGAGATAATGGAGAATTAGCTCCCACTGGTGAGGTTGGAGAAATAGCTTGTATGACTTCATTAATTTGTGATGGATACTACGGTATGAATGAAACATTTAGAAATTCAATGCAAAATGGTTATTTTAAGACTGGTGATTTAGGGTTTCTTGATGAGGAGGGTTATCTTTACTTTTCCGGTCGTAAAAAGGAATTAATCATCACAGGAGGCACTAATGTTTATCCAATAGATATAGAAAAATGTGTAATGGAAATTTCAGCTGTAAGTGAATGTGCAGCATTTGCCTTTCCGGACGATAGACTCGGGGAAATTGTTGCATTGGCAATTGTAATTAAAGAAGGTAGTGAATTGAATAAGCGGACTGTTCAAATGCACGCTGCGAGAAACCTTGCAGATTATCAACAACCACATAAGATTTTCTTTTTAGATGAATTGCCGAAAAATGCCATGGGAAAATTGGTTAAATCGAAAATTACAGATTATATCGAGTTTAATAATGAAGGGAATGGATAAAAATAAATATGAACAATGTATCAGTGTTTGTTTTAAGTGCACTGCAGAAAAAATACAGCATTGATGAGTCAGTAGATGTCTTTTCACTAAATTATGTAGAAAGTGGTTATGTTGACTCTCTTGGTATTATTCAATTTGTTTGTGAAATTGAGGATGAATTTGGAATTACGTTCTCAGATGAAGAAATATCATCATCATCATTTCATATTGTTGGAGAATTAATAAACTTAATAGAAAGTAAACTGAAAGAAAATTAACATTTTTGAGAATAACTTTATATATGGTCCTACCTATTTGATAGGTAGGTATTTTTATTATTTAAACTTTAATAAGAATTTAAGATTATCGTGGTGAGAAAAAATAATAAACAAGGGTGTGGATAAAATGGATTTAGCAATTATGTATCATTATGTTAGAGAGCCTGAGGAGTGGAAAGGAAGCGTACCAATTTCTCCAAAAGCATTTGAAGAACAAATTGATCAAATAGGAAAAACACATGAGTTTGTGTTACCTGATGATCTTACAAAAATTACACCTAAGCCAAAATGTGTTTTGACATTTGATGATGCTACAAGGGATCAGTATGAGATTGCTTTTGATATAATGAAAAGAAAAGGAGTGCCAGGGTATTTTACTGTTATGTCTGGTCCACTGTTAGAAGGAGAAATTCCTGTTTTCCATTTAGTACATGCAGCTCTGTCTTCATTTAGTGAAGAATTACTTTGGGACCAATTACGTGATCATCTAACTCAAAAAGAGTTAAGAGCATTGTGCCAGTCGAATAACGTTTATGCTTATGAGAAGTCCCAACTAAGGAGGTATATTAAATATACATTGAATTTTATTTTTGAATCTAAGCAAAGTAAGGATTTTTTAGAAAAAATGGTGTTTAACTTTTTTGGCTCAAAAGAAAAGTTTATACAAAACATGTATATTAGTATTAAAGAATTTAAAAAAATGAAACAAGCAGGAATGTCTATTGGAGTTCATGGAGCAAATCATATACCGTTTAATGGTAGAGTCAGTGAGTATTTTAATAATGAAATTGCTCCATGTGCAAAGTTTATTCAGGACAATCTAAATTTTACACCTTCTTGGTATACCCCTCCATTTGGTGGTGGAGAAAATAAAGTATATATGAGAGAAAAACTAAAGAAACAGTTGCAATTAGCAGGGTATAAGGGGGCATTTACAACTAATAGTGGTAAAATTTATGACCCTAGTTCATTTTGGTTGGATCGTATTGATTGTAATAGAGTAAATTTATTAAACCTTTAATTACATAATCTAAGTATAAAGAAACTGAATTATTAGATGAAAGAAGCTAAATTTATGCCGATAAAAAATCATGATTTCTAAGCATTAACTAATCGAAAAAAATCATATTCAAAATTGTAACCATCGTGATAACGTTCATGTTTAGGTGGTGTCTTAATCATAGTTTTGGATAGAATGAGCGATGTCTCCTAACACTTAAATACCACTTCTTAATATCAAATCATACATTTATTAACAGTAAGTCAACCATGTATATTAATATTTAGTATTTTTATTAAATTTAGGAAACCTTCTGGGGTTTTCTTTTTTATTTATATTAGATCAAAAAGGGAATTCTTAGAAACGTATTATAAAATAAAGTTTACTTAACCTACTAAAGTAATTATTAATAATATACATTGCCTCAATATGATGGAACTCGATTTCCAATCAAATCATCTAAGATATTACTCTAAAACTATTTAAATTCTGCTAAACCAATTTATTTCATTTAAGTCCTCTAATTATATCTTTCCGATTTTTTCAGCAGTAATATCAATAAGATCTATAACAGAAGATTAATTTTGCCTTTTCGACAAATAATTGTTGTAAACTTAGCAATTCAAAATACAAGAGTAGCTACATTAACAAGTTATTTTATTCAAAAGAAAAATTATGCTATTGCTATTAATAATCTGTTTTCAAGAAAGAGACAATAGCTTATGGACCTTATCATATTAACTATATAGAGGGATTTGTACTAAATTTATTTATAAACTTAAATAAATACCGATAAAATAATTATAGATAAAGAGTATTTTAGGTTATTGATTTGAAAGGGAACAAGTTATTAAATAAGTTTACTCACTTTTCTCGTGTTTAGTATGCTCAATAGGTTAGGACTTAGAAAAAATGATTTGGAGCTTTTAAATATTTTATTGAAAATCTAATATTAAATCATACTTAGAAGTAATATAGATTTTATCTAACCCACTGACTATTTAGTTGAAAAATTAATATTAGGAAGAAATTAAACTTTAATTTCCATAGAAAGTTCTTTTTTTATATGAAGATTTTATGTTGCTGGCCACTAGTAGAAGGGATGCAAGACAAACATGTATATCAACGCTAATGGATTATCATTAAAGTTAACTAATAAAATGAAAAAAACAGAAACCAATTTGCAGAAAACAATTGATAAGATTGGCAATGGCCAAAAAATAAGAAGTGCAGCAAATGACGCAGCAGGATTGACAATCAGCCAAAAAATGAGAGCACTGTCAAATGGTCACAATCAATCAATACGTAATGTTCAAGATGCAAATTCTCTTGTTCAGGTAGCTGATGGGGCTATGCAAGAAATAACAGATATCGTCCAACGTATTCGTGAACTAACTGTACAATCCATGAATGGAACAAACACGGAGGTTGGAGATCGACCAAATAACTTGACTACTGCCGACACACTTCTTATACAAAATGAAGTAGACGAGCTAAAAAAAGATCTAAATGACATTGTCCACAATACGGAATTTAATACAATGAAATTATTATCTAATAAAACACATGGTGAATTTCTTTATGAAGATCGTACTGCATCAAAAACCATACAATTATCTCAAGTAGGACAATATCAGTATGTTGACACTGCGATAAATACTAAGGGATACGATTATATTTTCCCTAAAATGGAAACAAGTGACTTGAATTATACCTATTATCCTCCCACAACTATAGGTGGTGCTCAACCTGTTGCTTATGTCGGTACCACGATTAACGATCATCTTCCAAGATGGACTCAAGACGGACAATCAATCGTATTTACCTCTTCACGTGATGGAGGTCAATATATTGTTCCTAAGGATGGAGGTGAGGTATCAATTGAAGGTCAGGCAACTAGTACTGCTGTACAAAAAACGGTTGCAGACAATTCATTAATGAGGCTTAGAAATAGTGGTACAGAGCTGATCTTGGAGAGACGTTCATCCACATCCAATAGCTGGATTAGTTATCAAACATATGAATACAACTACCTTGATGGTAGTTCAGGATTTAGTTTTTCTCCAATCGTTGAAAATGGGAATACTTCATTCGTATATTCGGATAACCTTGGTAACATTAAAAAAGTTAATGTGGACCTCAATAACCAAACAGTAACAAGTGGACCAATAGAGCTTATTCCCTCTTCTGATGTACTTAAAGTGCCTCGAGAAGATAATGTGAACAAACTATCACTCCCATCATCACCCGATTTATACAGGATGAACACAGGTGATGCTTCCTTAAGAGTTTTAAAGGTTAATGATAATGGAGAAAGAGAGTTGTCCTATTGGGATGGAACTGGTTCGGAACCGACCGGGGGGTATTATACGGTTTCAGGAGGAGAAATTGAATTTTTCGGAGATGCGATCATAGGTGGTGAATCAGACGATGATGCACAAGATTTTTATAAATTCTTCTATGTCTCAGATTCATTTCAAAATGAAATATTTACGACATCAATTCCTTCTGGAGCGGAAATATATAATATGCATGGAGAAGTGGGTCCACGTTCTCTAAGGATAAAAGTGGGTGGAACGGAAGTAACTCGTGATCAGCTGCTTTCTTCAAGACCAACAGATGTTAACAATACAACTGGTGTTTTTGTGGATGAAGCCAGCGGGAAAATTGAGTTTTATGGTAACCTTCGTCCTTCATATCTTGAAGAGGTACAAATTGAATATTTTAATGACGTAGATAGTCGAAACGGAGTTCAAACTTTTAGTTTAACAAGCAACATTGATACCTATAATTTAGAAAATCCGGATCTTACAACAAATCGTTCTTTACGTGTTTATGTTGGAGGGGAAGAAATAGAGTATGATGCTACTAAAACCAATGGGTATACGTTTGAAAGTGGTAGAATAAGTCTTTATGGAGATGCACGGTCAGATATTGCCTCTAATGAAGAAGTTAAGATTAATTATGTTTATGATTCAACATCTACTTCTAAAGATGTATACGGTATTAGATTATACGATGTGCCAGAAGTTTATAACTTGGGTAGTACAACGTCACCTAATTCTATACGTGTATATCGAAATTCTACAGAGGCAATCGAATATTCGAATACTAATGGATTTCAATATAATTCAACAACAAATACGATTGAGCTTTATGGGACAAGCCGCCCTGATGTAAATGATACGTATTCTATACAGATGGTTGTCCCGACAGAAGACGTTTCTCGCCAAGATGGGAAGATAGAAATTGCTTTGTCACCAAGTCCTGAAACATACGGAACAGGTGAACCAATTACATTTTTAGTTGAAGTAGATGGTGCTAAAGTAGAATATGATGAAACAAAAACTAACGGATACTATTACAACAGTCAAACTAACCGCATTGAGCTTTACGGCGATGCGCGTCCCGAAGCTAATAATACATCCAATCCTGATGTTAAAGTAAGTTATGTCTATGAGAGTAGCTCTTTTAGTAGAGGAAATGATTCTTATGATTTCCAACTTGCTTCAAATACTCTTGATTATGGACTTGATAGTATAGTAGGCCCACAAGCAATTAGAGTCTATCAAAATGGCACGGAGGTACCTTATGATTCTGAAAATGGTTTCTCATATGATCCTGATATAAATAGACTGTCCCTCCATGGTTCTTATCGTCCTGAGTTTGATGATAATCCCGGAGACTTTAGAGTGTACTCTTTAACTGCTAATGAGTTAGTGCAAAATATACCTCAGGATTCTTACGCCTATAAAGTAATTTTGAATGGAGAGGAAATTTCAAAAGCGCAGGATACTACAGAAGATGGATATACAGTAGATGGTCAGAAGGTAGAAATTGTGGGCAATGCGCGTCCTGATGTTACTAATTCACTAACGGGCGTATCATTTACAGTCCAATACTTTGATTCACTAGACATATCATTAAATGATCATATGCCTAATAACTATTTTCATAATTATTGTGACCATGAAACAGGAGATAGTTTAACAGGGGTGGAAATAGATCCTTCACATTTAGTAGTTGCCTTAGATGGAAATCAGCTATCTATAGACCAGTATTCGTTGCAGGATAGTAAGATAGTATTGAATAAGGATATGATCACTTTTGGTGCTGGAAATCATACGTTATCAGTTGACTATCGTGTTAGGCAAGCTATTGGGTATGAACCGAATGAATTTACGTTCCAAGCGGGTGCTAACTCAGGACAAAACTTCAAGGTAGAAATTGCATCTTTTGATAATTTACTAAGAGATACAAATATTATTTGTTTAAGAACCCAAGATGATGCCGTACAGGGGTTGAAAATCATTGACAATGCTCTTGATTTTGTTTTGCAAGAACTAGGAAATGTTGGTGCTGTAGAAAACCGGCTAGATCATATAGCAACTAATCTATCAGTAATGGAAGAAAATACAGTTGCCTCCATGAGTAGAATTCAAGATACTGACATGGCTAAGGAAACAATGAATCTTTTAAAGGATCAAATATTATCTCAAGCACAGCAAGCAATGGCGGTACATCTAAAACAATCTCATGAACAAGTTCTGGGGCTTTTTAAATGAAAATTTTTAATTTCAATAAATTAAACATCTATAAATATTTACCGATATTAAAGATAGATAATTAATTCAGAGGAGTGTTTTTATGTCTATCGACAAAATTACTTCACAGCCAGCACTTCACAACACAGAACTAACATACCAGACTGTAGAGAAAAAAGATTCAGAAGTAAAAACTGAAATAGGAAAGAATGTGAAACAGGATGAAGAGAGTTTAAAGAAAATTATTAAAGGATTAAACGATTTTCTAAAGCCAACTAACACTCATATTAAATTTCAACTTCATGATGAATTAAATGAATACTATGTAACAGTTGTGAATGACCAAACAAATGAAGTAATTAAAGAAATACCCTCAAAAAAAATACTTGATATATATTCGGAAATGACAGAATTTATGGGTATTCTGTTTGATAAAAAAATATAGGGGGATAAAATATGGTTCGAATAGGTGGATTAGCTAGTGGTATGGATATCGATACACTAGTTAGTGATTTAATGAAAGCAGAAAGAATTCCTCTTGATAAACTAACTCAAAAAAAACAATTACTTGAATGGCAGCGAGATGATTATCGTAGCATGAATACCCTTTTAAGTGACTTTGATAAGTATATTTTTGATAATATGTCACTTCAAAAGGAATTTCTAAAGAAGACTGTAACAAGTTCTATGCCTAGTGCAGTAACTGCTACAGCTAATGCGAATGCAGGAAATGTTAATACTTCAATTGTAGTAAGTAAGTTAGCTACTTCTACAAATTGGATTTCCAACTCTGCAATAACTTATGATCAAAACACATTTGCGTCAGATACTGTGATACAATTAAAGGTTACAAATGGTGATGGTACTCAATCAATGGTAACCAATAGTGACGGTACGAAATCAGATGTTATTGAATTAACTATTAAAGCGGGCTCCACCTTAGAGGATGTCTTAAAGCAGCTGTCAAGCAAAAAAGAATTAGGTATCAATGTATTTTCTGAAAATGGTAAAGTAGTTATGTCAAAAAATGATACTGGAAATGGTGCCTCTATAACTATAGCAAACGAAGCTGCAAATACACTATTTAGTAAATTAGGCTTCCAGGAAACGAATAACACGGTTCCGTATACTCTTACTGCTACAACAACAGGGGATAATGCAGAATTTACAATAAATGGACTAGCAACAGATAGATCTAGCAACAAATTTACGATTAATGATGTCACATACACATTAAATGATGTAACAAATGGAAAAACTGCAACTATCTCTGTTTCGAATGATACTGATAATATGGTAGATAAAATCGTCCAGTTTGTAAGCAAATACAATGAATTAATTGAGAAAATAAATGGGGAAGTCAGTGAAGCGAGATACCGAAGTTATCAACCACTTTCAGATGAAGAAAAAGAGTCAATGACAGAGAAACAAATTGAGCTATGGGAAGAAAAGGCCAAAAGTGGTCTTTTAAAAAATGATTCAGTCCTGTCTTCTTCATTAAACAAGATGCGCACTGCTTTATATACTCCGTATACAGGTACAGGAGCAAATACTGATTATAACCAATTAGCGGAAATCGGTATAAAGACATCCAATTATCGAGATAATGGAAAACTAATAATTGATGAAACAAAGCTAAGGGAAGCCATTACAAATGATCCAAACGCAGTGTTTCAAATGTTTAGTGGTGCGACTCGTATTACAACAACCGCAGCAGATGGTACAACAACTACAAAAGATAGTACTGTACAGTCCGAACTAGGACTAACAAAGCGACTTCGAAATATTATCAATGATACAGTTGCTGGTATTGAAAAAAAGGCTGGAAAACTTACTTCAACAAACCAACAGTTTTCAATCGGACGTAATATTGTTGATTTAGATTCCCAAATAAGTCGTTTCCAAGATCGTCTAACTCAAATAGAAAACAGATACTGGAATCAATTTACTGCAATGGAACAAGCGATTCAAAAGGCAAATTCTCAATCAAACTACTTAATGCAACAATTCGCTTAAAGAAAAGGAGTGTCATAAGTGGCAATCAATAATCCGTATTCAGCCTATCAACAAAATGCAGTAGCAACAGCAACGCCAGGTGAAATTACGCTAATGCTTTATAACGGATGTATCAAATTTATTTCTCAAGCATCAAAAGCAATAGAAGATTCAAATATTCAAGAAAAAAATACAAACATTCAAAAAGCCCAGAAAATTATTACAGAGTTAATGATCACTCTAAATAAAGATTTTGAAGTCTCTAAAAAATTTGAAGTTATGTATGAATATATGAATCATCGATTAGTAGAAGCTAATATTAAGAATGACCAATCTATTTTAAAAGAAGTAGAAAACTATGCTATAGAGTTTCGGGACACCTGGAAACAGGTCATTCAAATTAACCGTCAAAAACAGCATGGCCAAGGTGGACAGGCTTAGTGAGCTCCGTTCTTGAAATATACAAAATTACTGAACAGCTATTTAAGTTAGTTGAAAAACCAGTTAATTCAGATGACAGAGAAAATTTAATAGAGAAACTTACATCCTTGCTTGAAGAACGTGAACTCATCATAAAAGAAAATATAAGACCTAAAGATGATCAAGAAAAACAACTAGGTGAACAAATTATTTTATGGAATAAAACCATAGAAGCAAGATTAGCTCAGCTGAAATCACAAATCCAACAAGATATGATGAATCTAAAAAAAGCAAAAGTAACAAATAGACAATATGCTGATCCATATCAGGATGTATCAGTATCCGATGGTATGTTTTATGATAAGAGAAGATAACTGACCTAAAAACCTTTGAAACACTAATAATAAGAAAATAAAATGGCACCTTCAAATAGTACGTTAAAGTATTTGGAGGTGTTTTTTATGTGGAAAATCTTAATTTGGATGATGCATACTCAAGATCCTCTCTTATAAGCCGATAAAGGATATAAGGAGGTGTTACTATGGAAGTTTCTTTTTCATTAAGTAAAGCTCAGGCTTCACTAGGACAAAAAGTTAGTCTTGCTTTAGCAAAGAAAACTTTGGATAATGTTGAACAAAAAGGTCAACAAACAGTTGAAATGCTTAAAGCTTCCCATCCTACATTAGGCAAGTCTATTGATATAAAGGCTTGAAGCAGTAATATTATTCTGAACTTACTATATATTTATAGTAGGTTCTTTTTTATCCAATAACAAATTATTTACAAATAAAAACCGCATGCTTCTACAAAATCCACAAAATTTTTCGAATTTTTTTTCAGTTTAAGCAGGAGACAAGCAGGGAAATATAGAAGTAGTACTACATAGCTTTATCATAAAGGAGGAGTTCAATCATGAGATATAACGTCAGAGGGGAAAACATTGAAATAACTCCAGCATTAAGAGAATATGCAGAAAAGAAAATTGGTAAGCTTGAGAGATACTTTGAAGAGTCTGTTGATGCCAATGTGAACATCAACCTTAAGTATTATAATGAGCAAGAATCTAAAATTGAGGTAACGATTCCTATGACAGATCTTGTGTTACGTGCTGAGGAAAATCACCAGGACATGTACGCAGCAATCGATCTTGTTGTTAATAAATTAGAACGTCAAATTCGTAAGCATAAAACAAAAGTGAACCGTAAGCTTCGTGAACAAGGAGCTCCTAAGTTTGTGTTTAGTAATTATCAACCTGAAAATGAAGTTCAAGAAGAAGTAGACGAGCAAGAAGAAGTGGTTCGTACGAAGCGCTTTAACCTTAAGCCAATGGACAGTGAGGAAGCGATTCTTCAGATGGACATGTTGGGTCATAATTTCTTCGTTTATACGGATGCGAAGACGAATAAAACAAATGTTGTTTATAAACGAAAAGATGGGAAATACGGCTTAATTGAGCCACATGTATAATTCGAACAGCGCCTACAGGGCGCTGTTTTCAGTTCTATAGGTGAGTTTTTGTGAGTATTTAAACTTTAAAGACTTTATTGGCTTATTATTAGGGGACTTTTCCAACAAAAAAGGTTGCAAGGATTATATGCAATCCTTGCAACCTTTAAAATTATCTTAGTAACTGTAAAACACCTTGGGGGATCTGGTTTGCTTGAGACAACATGGCTTGTCCCGCTTGAGAGAGAATTGATTGTTTTGTTTGATTCATGATTTCTTTTGCCATGTCTGAATCCCTAATTCTGGATTCAGATGCTGTTAAATTTTCTGATGTTGTCATTAGGTTATTAATAGAATGTTCTAACCGGTTTTGATAGGCACCTAACTTACTTCGTTCTTCAGAAACAATTTTGATTGCATGGTCGATAATTACCATAGAAGAGTTTGCAGAATCCTGGTCGTTAACCTGTAAAGTAAGTTCATTTTCTGTTGTTGAATCACTCCCAAGTTCAATCGGTACAGAATTATAATATACAGTTCCGATGGGACTTGAGACAGGATAGCCTTCCCATGTTGATCCTGATACAGAAGTTAATCCTAGCGCCTGACTCCTCATGTCTCGTATCTGTAGTTCTATATTTTGTCCTTCGTTAGCTCCAATTTGAAAAGTAAAAGTAGAAGAACTTGCTATAGAGCCATCACCAATTAACAGTTTCTGATTGTTAAACTCTGTTGTGTTTCCAATCTTGCTAATCTCTCTCGTTAACTGATGAATTTCATTCTGAATTTGATTTTTGTCCTCAGTCGTGTTTGTATCGTTAGCAGCTTGTACAGTAATTTCTCTCATTCTTTGAAGTATAGAGTGGACCTCATTTAGTGCACCCTCTGCTGTTTGAATAAGTGAAATTCCATCCTGAGCATTACGGGAAGCTTGGTCTAGCCCCCTAATTTGTCCTCTCATTTTTTCAGAGATAGCCAAACCCGCGGCGTCATCACCAGCTCTATTAATGCGTAAACCTGATGATAATTTTTCCATCGATTTTAACTGAGATTGATTACTTTTTGAGAGCTGATTATGTGTGTTTAATGCTGAAATATTATGTTGAATAATCATAGGTATCAAATCCTTAAATTTACTCTTATCTATATTATCGGTATTTATATCTATATTTTTAGTGAAGAACTGTAAATATTAATGGCTTGCCAGTTATGTCTTCCAACAAAGCCAATGGACGCTGAGGAAGCTATTCTTCAAATGGATATGCTAGGGCATAATTTCTTCGTCTATACAGATGCTAAAACAAATACGACAAGTGTCGTGTATAAGCGTAAGGATGGAAAATATGGCTTGATTGAGCCGACTGTATAATACGTAAACCAGCACCTTAAACGGGTGCTGGTTTTATTTTATAAAAAAGTGTTGACACCTAAACTTGGTACCGTTTACAATGTATGTAACGGGTTACATACATAACAAGTTATTTTTTTGGACCTACCTGTAACCGGTTACAGATATTTGTTTATGAGGTGGAAACAGTTGATTACAATTAAAGATGTAGCAAAAGAAGCAGAAGTCTCCGTTGCAACTGTTTCAAGAGTTTTAAACAATAATGGATATGTGAATGAAGAAACGCGTAAGAAAGTGGAAGATGCGATTAAAAAGCTAGAGTATACGCCGAATGCGGTGGCTCGTAGTTTATATAAGAAGCAATCAAGAACGATTGCTTTGATTGTTCCAAATATCACGAATCCCTTTTTCCCTGAGGTTGCTCGTGCAATTGAGGATGTGATGAGTAGCAAGGACTACACATTGATTCTTTGTAATTCGGATGATCAAGAGGAAAAAGAGAAAAAGTATTTTGATATGTTAAGACAAAAATATGTGGATGGCGTCATTATTGTGACAAGTACTTTAAAGCCGATGCATATTGTGAAAAATAAAATTCCAATTGTGGCTGTTGACCGTTTTATCGATAAAGATATTCCTTATGTGTCGGTAGACAATATGAAGGGTGCAAGGCAAGCAGTTCAGCACTTAAAGGCCATAGGGTGTCAAAGGATTGCTCATATTCGTGGTCCTGAAGATTTACCGATAGCCGAAGAAAGGTATCAGGGGTATTTAAAAGAAGTTCAACATGAAGCTTGGTTTGATGAAAATCTGGTTTTGAATGGTAATTTTAATATTAAGCTAGCAACTGAGCAAACAAAGAAGTTATTAATAGAAAACAGCGATATTGATGGGATTTTTGCTGGAAATGACTATATGGCATTAGGTGTTATTAAGGCTGCTCTTGAGTTGGACAAAAGAATTCCAGAGGACTTATCAGTCATTGGCTTTGATGGCATTAATCTTGCTAAATTAACGAACCCTGAGCTTACGACAATTGCTCAGCCGATTTATCAAATAGGCTACAAAGCAGCAGAAATTTTATTAGATTTAATCGAAGGTAAACCAATACAAGAGTATAGTCATCGATTGGATGTTACGTTGAATATCGGTCAGTCTACAAAAAGATGAGGTGGAACGTATGGAGAAACGGAAGGTAACGGTCATAGGAAGCATCAATATGGATCTTGTAACAAAGACAGAGGTTATACCTAAAGTTGGAGAAACGGTTATGGGAGAATCCTTTTTCACGATTCCTGGTGGAAAAGGAGCGAACCAAGCCGTTGCTGCAGCGAGACTGGGAGCTGAGGTAACCTTAATAGGTTGTGTTGGAAACGATATGTTTGGAAAGGATCTACTTGAACATCTTGAAAAAGAAAGCATTATTTTGAATAATGTGGAACCGGTTACACATGTGTCGACTGGGACAGCAACTATTACTTTATCTAAAGGAGACAACAGCATTATCGTTGTTTCGGGAGCAAATTTTGAGGTAACTCCTGAAATGGTAATGAAAAATGAAAGCGTTATTGCGGACAGTGATGTTGTTCTTCTACAGTTGGAAATTCCGCTAGATAGTGTAATGGAAGCTGCGAAACTAGCAAAAAAACACAATAAAACGGTGATCTTAAACCCGGCACCTATTCAGGCTTTACCAAAAGAGCTTTTAGGCTTAGTAGATTATTTGACTCCTAATGAACATGAGCAGGAATTGCTTCTTGCTGCTAATAGTCTAGCGCCTGATGAGTTAGAGGAAATCAAGTCAAAGTGTATTGTAACGAAGGGACCTGAGGGTGTGTTTATCTACGATCAGGGTGAAAGTCAAATTAAAGGATTCAAGGTAGAAGCAGTAGATACAACTGGTGCAGGAGATTCTTTTAATGGAGCATTAGCCGTTTCACTAAGTGAAGGAATTGACATAAAAGAAGCATGTAGGTTTGCAAACGCGGTTGGTGCGCTTTCTGTTACGAAGTTAGGTGCACAATCGGGGATGCCGACAAAAGAAGAAGTTGAACGTTTTTTACAGCAAAGAGAGGATGACAAAAGTTGAAGAAGCAAGGAATTCTTAATAGTCATATATCTGAAATACTTTCAAGGCTAGGTCATACAGATACGATTGTGATTGCAGATTGTGGTCTGCCAATCCCTGATGAGACAGTTCGAATTGACTTATCTCTTAAACAAGGTGATCCATCTTTTCTTAAAACTTTGAAGGTCATTCTAGAGGATATGGAGGTTGAAAAAATCACTTTAGCAGAAGAGATTTCTGAGCAGAATCCTGAAGTTGAAAAACAAACTCTAAGTTTACTAGATGAAGAGGTTAATAAAGAGTATGTATCACATGAGAAATTAAAAGAAAAGTGTAAAAGTGCAAAGGCGATTATCCGAACGGGGGAAGTAACTCCTTATGCCAATATCATTTTACATGCGGGAGTGATTTTTAAATGAGCAAAACTCCTTTAGCTCAGATGAAAGGAATTTCTAAGGCTTTCTCAGGTAACGTAGTACTTGAAGGTGTAGAGTTTGAAATTATGCCAGGTGAAGTACATGCTTTAATGGGTGAGAATGGTGCAGGAAAATCAACGCTGATGAAGATCTTAACAGGAATTTATGAGCGTGATGCAGGCACTGTTTATATGAATGGTAAGGAAGTGCATTTTAAAAATGCAAAGGAAGCTGAAAATGCAGGAATTGCCGTGATTCATCAGGAGCTAAATATTATTCCGTATTTATCCGTTACAGACAATATGTTTCTAGGAAAGGAACTTACATACAGCAAATTTGGCATTGTAAAGCATAAAGAGATGAAACAAAAAACGAAGGAATATTTAAATCGACTTGGAATTGAAATTGATCCTGATATAGAGGCAGGAGAGCTATCTGTTGGTCAACAACAAATGATCGAGATTGCTAGAGCTGTTGCGGCTAATATGGATGTTCTTATCATGGATGAACCAACAGCCGCATTAACGGATCGAGAAATCGAAGCGTTGTTTAAGGTTATTCGTTCATTAAGGGATGAAGGGGTTGGAATTGTTTATATTTCACACCGAATGGAGGAAATCTTCCAAATTTGTGACCGCATTTCTGTATTACGGGACGGTCAGTTCATTGGTGTAAAAGAAATTCCGAAAACAAACTTTGATGAAATTGTCAAAATGATGGTTGGCCGTCAATTAGGTGATCGTTTTCCAGAAAGAAAAACAACACTTGGTCCTGAGCGATTAAACATTGAAAACTTCACTTGCAAAGGAAAATTTGAAAATATTTCTTTCTCAGTTAAACAAGGAGAAATTCTTGGAGTTGCTGGCTTAATGGGAGCTGGTAGAACAGAGATTATGGAAGCAATCTTTGGCTATCGTCATAAGCAAAGTGGGAAAGTGATAATCGATGGAAAAGAAGTATCCATCAAATCAGCTTATGATGCGATTCAACAAGGAATTGGTTTTATAACAGAAGATCGAAAAAGTGAAGGTTTAGTACTTGGCTTGTCTGTTCGTGAAAATTTCTCACTAACAAATTTAGGGAGAATTTCTAAAAAAAGTGTGATTTCGTCTAAGACAGAAGAGTCATTTGTTGATGATTTAATACAAAAATTACACGTTAAAACAGCTAGTCGTGAGCTCCCAGTGAAGTCTCTGAGTGGTGGAAATCAACAGAAAATCGTGATTGGCAAATGGATTGGTATAGAGCCAAAGATCTTGATTCTGGATGAGCCAACAAGAGGTGTTGATGTTGGGGCGAAAAAAGAAATCTATCAACTGATGAATCAGCTTACAGAACAAGGGGTAGCGATCATTATGGTCTCTTCGGAACTAGCAGAAATTCTTGGAATGAGTGATCGAATTCTTGTTATCCGTGAAGGAAAGTTATCGACAACTCTTTTAAGAGAAGAAGCAGATCAAGAAAAAATTATGCAAGCAGCTACTGGGGGGAATGAATCATGAACTCAAAATCTATTACATCAAAACTGCAAAAGTTAGGACCACTTGTTGGTTTACTTATTATCACAATCATTCTTTCTATTGTGAGTCCAAATTTTATGACAGTAGATAATATTTTAAATGTTTTACGTCAAGTTTCGATTAATGCACTTATTGCTTTTGGTATGACCTTTGTCATTTTGACAGGTGGAATTGATTTATCAGTTGGTTCCATTTTAGCGTTAGCGTCAGCAGTAACAGCGAGTATGCTAGCTAGCGGCATGGATCCGATTTTAGCTATTTTAGTAGGGTTATTAGCTGGTGCGATTATGGGTGCCATCAATGGATTTATTATTACAAAAGGTAAGGTTGCACCGTTTATCGCAACTCTTGCAACAATGACGGTGTTCCGCGGATTAACTCTTGTTTATACAGATGGTCGACCAATTACAGGTTTGTCTAGCAGTGAGTTGTTCGTGTTAATGGGAAAAGGGTATGTAGGCTGGGTTCCAGTGCCGGTTATTTGGATGTTAATAACATATGCGATTTTATATTTTATCTTAAAGAAAACTACTTTTGGTCGCAGAGTTTATGCGATTGGCGGTAATGAGGAAGCAGCTATTTTATCCGGTATTCGAACCGATCGTGTAAAAATTTGGATTTACTCCATTACAGGTTTACTGTCAGCGTTAGCTGGAATTATTCTTTCATCACGATTAAATTCTGCACAACCAACAGCTGGTGCTTCATATGAGCTTGATGCAATTGCTGCGGTTGTTCTTGGAGGAACAAGTCTTTCTGGTGGTCGTGGTTGGATTTTTGGAACATTGGTTGGTGCACTGATTATCGGTGTTCTAAACAATGGTTTAAATATTATGAATGTGAGCTCCTTTTACCAACAAGTCGTTAAAGGAGGTGTTATTTTACTAGCTGTACTGCTTGATCGTAAGAAAGCTGCTTAAATTATAAACCGAAATAAGGGGGATTTTTACAATGAAAAACATGTTTAAAAGTATTTTATTTTTCGCATTTGCTATGATTTTATTAGTAGGATGTTCAACTGAAGCACCTGGCGCATCTTCAGAAAGTTCATCTGATGAGGGCGCTAGCGATGATGGTTCAGTGAAGGTTGGATTATCGATTTCTACACTAAATAACCCATTCTTTGTTACATTAAAAGAAGGTGCTGAAGAACAAGCAAAAGCTAAAGGAATTGAAATCGTTGTTGTTGACGCACAAAATGATTCAGCAAAACAAGTAAGTGATATCGAGGATTTAATCCAACAAGGTGTTGATGTATTACTAGTAAACCCAACGGACTCAGCAGCTGTATCTGCCGCAATTGAATCAGCAAACAGTGCAGATGTACCTGTTATTACGTTAGATCGAAGTGCAGAAGGTGGAGAAGTTGTTGCTCATATTGCATCTGACAACGTTGCAGGTGGAAAAATGGCTGGAGACTTCATTTTAGAACAGCTTGGTAGTGAAGGAAAAGTAGTCGAAATCGAAGGGATTCCTGGTTCATCAGCAGCACGTGAAAGAGGAGAAGGCTTCCACCAATCTGTTGATGCAGTAGATACAATTGAAGTAGCTGCAAAGCAAACAGCAGACTTTGACCGTGCGAAGGGGTTAACAGTTATGGAAAATATCCTTCAAGGAAACAAAGATATTCAAGCGGTATTCGCTCATAACGATGAAATGGCACTAGGCGCACTTCAAGCAATCGAAGCAGCAGGATTATCAGATATCGTTGTTGTAGGCTTTGACGCAACAGAAGATGCAGTAAAAGCTGTTGAAGACGGGCGCTTAGCTGCAACAGTAGCCCAAAAACCAGCACTCATCGGTCAAAAAGGAATCGACACAGCTATTCAAGTAGCGAATGGAGAAACAGTAGAAGAGTTTATTCCTGTTGAACTTGAATTAGTAAAATAACGTGAGATTGCAGGAAGAGGATCCGGATTGGGTCCTCTTTTGCGTTCGACAAACTTCGGGCGGTGCCTGTCACTTCCCGATGTCTCACTTCCCGATGTCTTTCCAACAAAATTCGGGGCGTGACAGGCACCGCTATGTAAAGATATCGTAAATCTACTTAATCATATAGAGGTAATACGTATATTCCGTTATAATGGGAGTGTTGATAGAGAAGGAGGTGAAACCCATGGAACAGGAGACAATGTTGAAAGAGATCCTCAACGCACTAAAATTACACTCAGATAAAATGGATCAAAAGTTTAAGAAAGTAGATGAAAGATTCGAGAAAATCGATGAAAGATTCGAACGAGTTGATGAAAGATTCGACAGCATTGAAGGACGATTAGATAGAATAGAGAAAAAAATGGATGGCTTTCGTGTGGAATTAACGGAAACGCAAGAAACGGTTGACTTTATTTCTGTTAAAACATTACAACATGAAAAGAAGCTACGTGAATTAAATCAATCGTAAATGACTATTGCTACTAGATCCTCGTTTTTAGCTCCTATTACTCCAACTATCAATACCATCTAGCGAATAAACTATCATAAATTATTCTAAACTTACTAAGGTTATTCTTGGTAAGTTTTTTTATGTGAAAAGAGTGCTTTTTTAATCGACAAACTTCGGGTCGTGCCTGTCACCCCCCGAAGTTCTTCCGACAAAACTCGGGAAGTGACAGGCACTCCAAAACCCCCTCCCACCCCCAACACCAAACCATGTCACCCGCCTGTTGCCCCACCACCCCAACTAGTGCTAAAATAGGGAATAGACGAAACTTTACATAAAAGCAATTTCACTCTAAACACAGAGGAGCGTATTAGATGCTTGGAATTTTGAATAAGGTGTTTGATTTTAATAAGCGTGCGTTAAATCGTTATGAGAAGATGGCTGATCAGATTGATGCGCTTAGCGGTCAGATGAGTGGTTTATCTGATGAGCAATTAAAGGCAAAAACAGAGGAGTTTAAAGGTCGTGTAGCGAACGGTGAATCGCTAGATAATCTTTTAATAGAAGCGTTTGCTGTTGTTCGTGAAGCAGCGAAGCGTGTGTTGGGGCTATACCCGTACAAGGTTCAGTTAATGGGGGGTATTTCCTTACATGAAGGAAATATTTCTGAGATGAAAACAGGGGAAGGTAAAACGTTAACTTCCACAATGCCTGTTTATTTAAATGCGCTTTCTGGTGAAGGTGTGCATGTTGTCACGGTCAATGAATACTTAGCAAGTCGTGATGCACATGAAATGGGTCAACTTTACGATTTCTTAGGCTTAACAGTAGGTCTTAACTTAAATTCTTTAGATAAAGATGAAAAGCGTGAAGCGTATGCTGCAGACATTACCTATTCTACAAATAACGAATTAGGTTTTGATTATTTACGTGATAACATGGTTCTTTATCGTGAACAAATGGTACAGCGTCCGCTTAACTTTGCCGTAATCGATGAGGTTGACTCGATCTTAGTCGATGAAGCGAGAACTCCGTTAATTATTTCGGGACAAGCGGCTAAATCTACTAAGCTTTACATTCAAGCTAATGGTTTTGTTCGTCAACTTAAACAGGAAGAAGATTTCACGTATGATGTGAAAACAAAGGCTGTTCAGTTAACAGAAGATGGTATGACAAAGGCGGAAAAAGCGTTTGGCATTGAAAATCTTTTCGATATTTCACATGTGGCATTACTTCACCACATTAACCAAGCATTAAAAGCACAGTTTGTTATGCAAAATGATGTGGACTATGTTGTGGAAGAAGGACAAGTTGTTATCGTTGACTCGTTCACAGGTCGTTTAATGAAGGGCCGCCGTTACAGTGATGGACTACACCAAGCAATTGAGGCAAAAGAAGGTCTTGAAATTCAAAATGAAAGCATGACACTTGCAACGATTACGTTCCAAAACTACTTCCGTATGTACAAGAAGCTGTCTGGTATGACAGGTACAGCGAAAACGGAAGAAGAAGAGTTTCGTAATATTTACAACATGCAGGTTGTGGCGATTCCAACGAACAAACCAATTGCTCGTGATGATCGAGCTGATTTAGTTTACCGTTCAATGGAAGGGAAATTCCGTGCCGTTGTTGAGGAAGTAAAACAACGTTATGACTTAGGTCAACCTATACTTGTTGGTACAGTTGCCGTTGAAACGTCTGAATTAATTTCTCAGCTTCTTAAGAAAAAAGGTGTTCCGCATCATGTCTTGAATGCGAAAAATCATGAAAAAGAAGCAGAAATTATTGAAAATGCCGGACAACGTGGTGCTGTCACGATCGCGACAAACATGGCTGGTCGTGGTACGGATATCAAGCTTGGCGAAGGTGTTCGTGAGGTTGGCGGGTTAGCTGTAATCGGTACTGAACGTCACGAATCTCGTCGTATTGATAACCAACTTCGTGGACGTTCTGGTCGTCAAGGAGATCCTGGTATCACTCAATTCTATCTTTCAATGGAAGATGAATTAATGCGTCGTTTTGGTTCAGAAAATATGATGAACATGATGGACCGCCTTGGTATGGACGATACGCAGCCAATTCAAAGTAAAATCGTTTCACGTGCTGTTGAATCTGCGCAAAAACGTGTTGAAGGTAATAACTTTGATGCACGTAAGCAGCTTTTACAATATGACGATGTTCTTCGTCAGCAGCGTGAAGTTATTTACAAGCAACGTTTCGAGGTTCTTGATTCTGACAACCTCCGTGAAATTGTTGAGAAAATGCTAAAATCAACGATCGAACGTGCGGTAGGCATGTACACTCCTAAAGAGGAAGTAGAAGAAGATTGGAACTTAGAAGGCATCATCGACTATATGAATGCAAACATTCTTACAGAAGATGAGCTTGCTGTTTCAGATCTTCGCCGTAAAGATCCTGAGGAAATGTCTGAGTTGATCTATAAAAAGGCACTTGCACACTACGATGCAAAAGAAGCAGACTTTGGCGAAGAACAAATGCGTGAGTTCGAAAAAGTAATCCTTCTTCGTGCAGTTGATACAAAATGGATGGATCACATCGATGCAATGGATCAGCTTCGTCAAGGTATTCATTTACGTGCTTACGGACAAAATGATCCTTTACGTGAATACCAAATGGAAGGCTTCGCTATGTTTGAAAACATGATTGCATCTATTGAAGAAGATGTTGCGAAGTACATCATGAAGGCGCAAATCCGCAACAACCTTGAGCGTCAAGAGGTTGCAAAAGGTCAAACAGCTGTACACGCGAAAGAAGGCGATGAGCCAGTTAAGAAAAAACCAACTCGTAAAGTTGTGGAAATCGGCCGTAATGATGCGTGTATTTGTGGCAGCGGAAAGAAATACAAAAACTGCTGCGGCCAATAATAACTGGCGTTTACCTATCGAAACGTATATAATAGATCATTATCAAAGAGAGAGGTGCACCCACCTCTCTCTTGTTGCGAGTGGTTTTAAAAAAGCAATCGGTGCAATCGGTGTTCGCCGAATGCCTCAAGTCTCACATCTCACCTCTCACATCAAGCACCATGAATTGTTTAAAGTGAGAGACATCATATACTTGCCAAAAATATTAAATGGAGTGAACTCAATGGAACTAGTAGAAATTCGTCAAGAGCTCGAAAAAACAGCTAAACGTTTAGCGGACTTTAGGGGGTCTCTTTGACCTCGATATAAAAGAAGCACGAATCCAACAGCTTGAAGCACAAATGACAGCACCTGATTTCTGGGATAATCAAAACGCTGCACAAGCTGTTATTAATGAAACAAATGCATTAAAAGAAATGGTGGATCAATTCCACGAACTTCACGAATCATATGAAAATCTTCAATTAACATATGAGCTTGTTAAAGAAGAAGAAGATGATGAGTTAAAAGAAGAACTAGTGACTGAAATAAAAGATTTAGTTTCTAAGCTAAATGACTTTGAACTACAATTGCTATTAAGCGAGCAACATGATAAAAACAACGCAATCCTTGAGCTTCACCCAGGCGCAGGTGGTACAGAGTCTCAGGACTGGGGCTCAATGCTACTTCGTATGTACACACGCTGGGCAGAGAAAAAAGGCTTCAAGGTTGAAACACTTGATTACTTACCTGGTGATGAAGCGGGGATTAAAAGTGTTACACTTTTAATCAAGGGACATAACGCATACGGTTATTTAAAAGCTGAAAAAGGTGTACACCGCCTTGTTCGTATTTCTCCATTCGACTCATCAGGTCGTCGTCATACTTCGTTCGTTTCTTGTGAAGTTATGCCTGAATTCAATGAAGAAATCGACATCGAAATCCGTACAGAAGATTTGAAAATTGATACGTACCGTGCAAGTGGTGCCGGTGGACAGCATATCAATACAACAGACTCAGCTGTTCGTATTACCCACACTCCAACTAACATTGTTGTAACATGTCAAACGGAACGTTCGCAAATTAAAAACCGTGAACGCGCCATGAAAATGCTTCAAGCTAAGCTTTATCAAAAGCGTATTGAAGAGCAAGAAGCAGAGCTTGCCGAAATTCGTGGTGAGCAAAAAGATATCGGTTGGGGAAGCCAAATTCGTTCTTATGTTTTCCACCCGTATTCAATGGTTAAAGATCACCGCACAAACACAGAAATCGGAAACGTTCATGCTGTAATGGACGGAGAGCTTGATCCGTTTATTGACGCGTATTTACGTTCGAAGATTCAATAATATAGTGATGAAAATCGCTCAGAGTTTGGCTGTTCCTTCTTATAAAGAGGACAGTCAGTTCTGGGCGTTTTTTCTTTATCAAATTTGTTGGTTTACATTTATTTGAATGAGTGATGCTAGATATAGCAGCAGCAAGAATGTTTAACTTTAAAAGCGACTTACTAAAAAAGACAATTAGAAAAAAATATTTTTGTAGTTTTATGAAGACCAAAACCATCAGCCGAAGCATGCGAAATGTACTTCATAAGTGTGATGAAGACTAAAATCAGCTGCCCGAGCAAGCGAAATGTACTTCATAAGTGTGATGAAGACTAAAATCAGCTGCCCGAGCAAGCGAAATGTACTTCATAAGTGTGATGAAGACTAAAATCAGCTGCCCGAGCAAGCGAAATGTACTTCATAAGTGTGATGAAGACTAAAATCAGCTGCCCGAGCAAGCGAAATGTACTTCATAAGTGTGATGAAGACTAAAATCAGCTGCCCGAGCAAGCGAAATGTACTTCATAAAGGAGATGAAGACCAAAATCAGCTGCCCGAGCAAGCCAAACGTACTTCATAAGTGGAATGAAGAACAAAACCAGCAATCTTAGCAAGCGAAATGTACTTCATAAGTGTGATGAAGACCAAAACGAGCATTCCGCGCACGCCAAATATACTTCATAAAGAAGATGAAGACCAAAACCACCGGTCCAAGCCAGTCAAATGTACCTCATACCCTCAGCAATACAAACTCGCCCTTACACAAAAAACACCACTCCCCCCATAATTTCCCCCACAATAGCAAACACTAAAAAAAATCCCCCCACAACACTTAATTTCTTTACCTCGTTACCACGTTATTTAGGTGTTATTCACAGATAAAATCACGGGTGCTATACTCATCTAGGGCAAGGATAGCATTGTTTAAAAAAGGAGGGTAACAAAGCGGTGAATATGCGAAAACGAAATGATACATATAATCCTACATTAGAAAAAATACTTGAGTACGTCTACATATTAGTTGGCTCATCGTTTGTTGCGATTGGATTCAACTTATTTTTACTACCAAACCGGGTTGCATCAGGTGGGGTGAGTGGAATTAGTACGATCCTTGATGCAACGTTTGGGTTTGAGCCGGCCTATGTTCAGTGGGCCTTCAACATACCACTATTTATTGCCGGAGTTATTTTACTAGGAAAGCAATTTGGGATCAAAACTCTCATTGGTACCATTTTTGTCCCATTAGTCGTTTACCTAACAAGAAACTGGGAGCCAGCAACAATGGATCCACTCTTAGGTTCACTTTTCGGAGGAATTTGTATAGGACTTGGTCTCGGTATTGTGTTCCGCGGTAAAGCTTCAACAGGTGGAACTGATCTAGCTGCGCAAATCATTCATAAGTACACAGGGCTGTCACTTGGTACTTGTGTGGCACTTATTGATGGTCTAATCGTTCTATCAGCTGCATTTGTTTTTGATATTGAAAGAGGACTTTATGCTTTAGTTGGTTTATATGTGACGAGCAAAACGATTGATATTGTGCAAATTGGTCTCGGGCGTTCGAAGATGACGATGATTATTACAAACAAACAGGCCGAGGTTCAGGATGCGATCCTCACCGAAATCGACCGTGGCGTTACTAGACTTGCAGCACATGGCGGGTTCACAAATAATGAGAGACCAGTCCTCATGTGTGTAGTTGATCAAACGGAATTCACAAAATTGAAACAACTGGTACGAAGTATCGATCCGCACGCATTTGTGACAGTTACAGATGCTTCTGAGGTGCTTGGTGAAGGTTTCAAAAGAGTGTAGATAGGTTATAATAATCCTTGAATTGACTCTTTTTACATAATGAAATTCGGGTGCAAGGAGGAATACCTTTGAAAACGAAATTATTCGCCTTATTATTAGGGTCTGTGTTTGTTTTATCAGCATGTGGTGGAGAAGATGCACCTGCTGATGAAGCGGCAGATACAACTGAAGGCACAACAGAAACAGCGAGCGGAGATGCAGAAGAGATTTATCAAAAAAGCTGTATCGGCTGTCATGGTCGTGAACTTGAAGGTGGAGCAGGTCCAAAGCTAACTGAAGTTGGAGCAAAATACAGTCAGGACGAAATTGCAAGCATCATCATCAACGGTCAAGGTGGTATGCCAAAGGGAATTTTAAATGAAGCAGATGCTGAAGTTGTGGCAGCTTGGTTAGCTGAAAAGAAATAAGAGTAAGGGATAGCCTAATGGTTATCCTTTTTTTAGTGGGTAGCGCACTATTTTGGTGATTTTGTCATATTTTGTAGTATACTAAATTTTAAGAAATTTTTCCCAAGGAGACAAGAATGAATATATACCATGATACCTCTTCTATAAACCCATTATTGGTAACGCTCTCTAAATTTAGATGGGTTCTTTATATTATCAGCGGCTTTATCCTTTTCACAGCTGATAAAGCCCCTTATGGTCGATTTGTCGTTGTTTTGTTAATGCTAGTGATGATTCTGCTCGGCTTAATATATAAAAATCTGATTGTTTTACTCATGCAAAGTGGACTTGTTTCTTTAGCGAGGTATCTCTTAGCGCCTGATAGTATCCCTTATATTGACTCTTATTTTTTAGTGTGGGTTTACTATTTTATCGTCGGGGCAGCCATTTCCGTTCTAGTATCAAGCTACATCCGTCAACAAAAGGTTAATGTTGAATTAGCCGCGTCCTTTTCAAGATTACTGGACTCAAGAGATCCGTACACTGCTATGCATTCAGAGAATGTTGCTTACTATGCCAAAATAATCGCAGAGGAATTAGGCTTATCCGAACAAAAAGTAAAAAGTGTTTATCTTGGTGGTTTACTGCATGATATCGGAAAAATCTCAATCCCAGAAGCCGTTCTAAATAAAAAAGAGAAGCTAACAGCAGAAGAATACAACACAATAAAAGATCATCCGAGCGTCGGGTACCATACACTAAAAAACCTATCAACCTATAAAAATACAGGCATTTTAGATATCATTTTACACCATCATGAAAGATATGACGGAAAAGGATATCCTAATGGTTTAAAAGGTGAAGAAATTCCGTATCTAGCCCGAATTGCCGCAGTTGCCGACGCATTTGATGCGATGACAACGAGCAGAGTGTACCGAGGGAAGAAAAATGTTAAAGCAGCACTAGACGAAATAAAGAAAAGCAAAGGAACACAGTTTGATCCAGCCATTGCTGATGCCTTTATTACATATGTTGAAAAAAATAAACATCACCTCATTAAAAAGAAGCACTGAAGATATTTTATCAGTGTTTTTTTCTTGTTACATTATTCCAAACTCGCCAAAAAAACCTCCTATATTACAGCGTTTCGACATCTATTAACAGACATGAAATGAAAATGTAATATAATTTAGTCTATTCTTGACGAAAATTGATGTTATAATAAATTTTGTAGTTTTAGAGACAAGGAATTACTATGTCTACTTTTTCGACAATTAACGACAAAAAGTGACATAGATTCAAAAAACAACTTTAGGTGGTTTATTATGATAGAAATGTCAGAAGTATATAAAACGTATCCAAATGGTGTGTTAGCCGTTAACGGAATCGATATAATGATCAACCAAGGTGAGTTTGTTTATGTTGTTGGACCAAGTGGTGCAGGTAAATCAACATTTATTAAAATGATGTACCGTGAGGAAAAGCCTTCAAGTGGAAAAATCATCATTAACGGAATGGATTTATCTAAGCTTAAGGAAAACAAGGTCCCTTTATTAAGACGTAATATCGGCGTCGTTTTCCAGGATTTTAAACTTTTACCGAAGCTAACAGTCTTTGAAAATGTAGCATTTGCATTAGAAGTTATTGGTGAAAACCCTAAAAATATTAAAAAGAGAGTACTAGATGTACTAGACTTAGTTCAACTGAAACACAAAGCGAGATTTTTCCCAAATGAATTATCAGGTGGGGAGCAGCAGCGTGTATCGATTGCGCGTTCCATTGTGAACAATCCGGCAGTAATGATTGCCGATGAGCCGACGGGTAACCTTGACCCTGACACATCATGGGAAATCATGCACTTGTTTGAAGAAATCAATGATCGTGGAACAACGATTGTGATGGCTACACATAACAAAGAAATCGTGAACACGTTAAAAAAGCGTGTCATCGCAATCGAGGATGGAAAGATTGTGCGTGACGAAGCAAGAGGGGAGTATGGTATTTATGACTAATTCTCTTGGCCGTCATATTCGTGAAAGCTTAAAGAGTTTAGCAAGAAATACATGGATGACATTTGCATCGATCAGTGCGGTGACTGTGACGCTGATCTTAGTCGGAACATTCCTAGTCATCATGATGAATCTTAACCATGTTGCATCTAATCTTGAAAAAGATGTTGAGATTCGTGTATTGATCGATGTAACAGCAGATGAAGCAGCGCAAAATGCTCTTAAAAGTAATATAGAAAAAATAGAACAAGTGGATACCGTTGTTTTCTCTCCTAAAGAAAAAGAGCTAGAAAATCTTGTTGAAAGCTTAGGAGAAGAAGGAAAGTCATTCCAGCTTTTTGAACAAAATAACCCGTTAAATGACGTGTTTATTGTAAAAGCAAAGGATCCAAATGATACGAGTGCTTTAGCCGAGAAGATTACGAAATTGGATAATGCCTCTAAGGTAAGATACGGTCAAGATCAAGTTGAAAAATTATTTGATGTCATTTCGATCTCTCGTAATATTGGAATTGGCTTAATCATCGGACTAATCTTTACTGCCATGTTCTTAATTTCTAATACGATTAAAATTACAATCGTTGCTCGTCGACATGAAATTGAGATTATGAGACTTGTAGGGGCAACTAACGGATTTATTCGTTGGCCATTCTTCCTTGAAGGTTTATTCCTAGGTGTTTTTGGTGCAGTGATTCCGATTATTTTAATTGGCGTTGTTTATAAATCTCTGTACACATGGGCGATTCCTAAGCTTCAAGGATCATTTGTTGAGTTATTACCGTCAAGTCCATTCCTTTTCCAAATATCAGCTCTTCTATTGTTCATCGGTGCGTTAATTGGAATTTGGGGAAGTTTAATGTCTGTTCGTAAGTTTTTAAAAGTGTAAACTAGCAATATTTTTATTGCTAGTTTACTAGTTTTTACATAACGTTGGGGAGGAAACAAGATGAATCGAAAACTAATGACGTTTAGCTTGGCTGCTGTTTTAGGGACAAGCACTTTATTACTACCTAATCACCACCTTGGCTTCGCTCAAACGTTACAGGAAAAGAAGCAAGAAATTGAGAAGAAACAATCAGATGTATCTTCTGATCTTGGTCAAAAGGAAAGTGAAATCTCAGAGCTTAAAGATAAAGAAGCGAAATTAGATGAAGAGATTAAAAAAATAGACACGCAATTTGCTGAAACGAACGGAAAAATTCGTGAACAAGAAGCAAGTATCGAAGAATCTAGAAAGCAAATTGAAGAATTAAAAGTAAAAATTGAAGAAGTGAAAGCTCGTATTGCTGAGCGTAATAAGCTTTTAGAAGATCGTGCTCGTACTCTACAAGAATCTGGCGGTGTGATTAGTTATTTAGATGTGCTTCTAGGGGCTCAAAGCTTTGGAGATTTTGTTGGTCGTGTTAATGCGGTCACAACAATTGTAGAAGCTGATCGTGAAATTATTAAAGCACATGAAGCAGATAAGCAAACGTTAGAGCAAGCAGAGGCAGATCTAAATAAGAAATTAGTAGAACTTGAAAATGCCCTAACACAATTAGAAACTCTTAAACAGCAGTTAGCTGGTCAAAAGAAGAAAAAAGAAGAGTTAATGGCACAAGTTCAAGAGCAGCATGATGAAGCCATTCATGAAATGCATGAGTTAGAAGATGAAGCAGCATTTTTAGAAGAGCAAAAAACAGCAATCGAAGCTGAAGAAAAGCGTCAGCGTGAAGCAGCAGCTGCGGAAGCAAAACGAAAAGCTGAGGCAGCAGCAGCTAAGAAATCTAGCTCAAGTCCTTCAAGCTCAAACAATAGTTCATCTTCACAAAAACCTGCTGTTTCAAGTGGGAGCTTTACGTGGCCTGCATCTGGATCCTTCACATCAGGATATGGCTACCGCATTCACCCTGTAACAGGTGGTAAGAAGCTGCACTCTGGTATTGATATTGCTAACAGTGCTGATGTTCCGATTGTGGCTTCAGCAGGAGGTACAGTAATACGTGCCAACTACTCAAGCAGTTACGGAAATGTAGTATACATTTCTCATAAAATTAATGGACAAGTTTACACAACTGTTTATGCTCACATGGAACAATTCTATGTTAAATCAGGACAATCTGTTTCCAAAGGTCAGCAAATTGGCATCATGGGAAATACAGGTCGTTCAACAGGACAGCATTTACACTTTGAAATTCATAAAGGACCATGGAACGGATCTTCAAGCTCTGTTAATCCATTGGACTATTTACCATAATATTACCCACATAGAAAGCCTCTAAAACATTTGATGTTTAAGAGGCTTTTTTAATTCAGATTTTATTTACATGATATGACCAAGCTTTACATATAATAGGAAAAGTCTACTTACAAAATGATTTACATAAACCTGGCTATATTGGCATGAGGAGGTAAAGGATGAATCAGAAAATCACAGCATTTTTACTAGCACTTGGCGTACTCGTTGGCGCAGGTGGAATGTTTGTAGGATTAGAGCTTACGGAAGATCCAGCACCTAAGGAAGCTGAAGCGATCCCAACGTTTGGGAATGTGTTTCAATCTGAAGAAGAACAAGCATCTGAAATTGAAGGGTTTGATAAGTTTAAGCAAGCTCTTGAATTAATCTCAACAAAATATGTTGAGGATGTTGATGAAGAGGAGCTATTAGAAGGCGCAATTCAGGGTATGCTTTCAACGCTTGAAGATCCATACTCTGTATATATGGACAAAGAAACAGCAGCGCAGTTTTCACAATCACTTGATTCCTCCTTTGAAGGAATTGGCGCTGAGGTTGGCATGCAGGAAGGCAGAGTAACGATTGTTTCTCCATTTAAAGGCTCTCCTGCTGAAAAAGCAGGTCTTCAGCCAAATGACCAAATCGTGAGCATTGATGGAGAAAACGTTGAAGGCCTTGATTTACACGAAACTGTGTTAAAAATTCGCGGGAAAAAAGGAACAAAAGTTGCGATAGAGGTTGTTCGTCCGAACACAAGAGAAAAATTAACATTTGATGTTGTTCGTGATGAAATTCCTTTAGAAACAGTGTTCGGTTCAACAAAGGATTATCAAGGGAAAAAGGTTGGTTACATTCAAATTACTTCTTTCTCTGAAAATACTGCACAAGACTTTAAAGAAACATTAACAAAATTAGAGAAAGACAATATTGAAGGACTTGTGTTAGATGTTCGTGGAAATCCTGGCGGCTACTTACAAAGTGTTGAAGAAATTTTAAAAGAGTTTGTGACGAAGGATCACCCATATATCCAAATTCAAGAACGCAATGGAGATAAAAAGCGTTATTTCTCTAAGCTTTCTGAGAAAAAAGACTATCCTGTTTCTGTGTTAATTGATAAAGGAAGTGCTTCTGCTTCAGAGATTTTAGCAGGTGCATTAAAAGAAGCATCAGGATATGAAATTGTCGGTGTAACTTCGTTCGGTAAAGGAACGGTACAGCAGGCTGTTCCTATGGGAGATGGAAGCAATATCAAGTTAACTCTCTACAAATGGTTAACACCTGAAGGAAATTGGATTCACAAAAAAGGTGTGGAGCCAACAATTAAAGTTGAACAGCCGGCACTATATCAAGCGAGTCCTTTACAAATTGAAAAGGCGTTAACGTTTGATATGAACAATGACCAAATTAAAACTGCACAGCTTGCGTTAAAGGGTTTGGGCTTTGAACCTGGAAGAGAGGACGGCTACTTTAGTAAAGCAACAGAAAATGCCGTAAAAGCATTCCAGCAAACAAATGAGCTTCCAATCAGCGGGAAAATTGATTTGCAAACAGCAGACACTTTAAATCAAAAGGTAGTAGAGCTTCGAGGAAAAGAAGACAACGATGTTCAGTTGAAAATGGCGATAAAATCGTTGTTTAAATAAACGTTTAATGAATCAGGGCTAACATCATGTTAGCCCTGATTTTTTGAATTAGTGCCTGACAACAAGCCCAGCTAAGGACGAAAAAAAGCCTCTATGTTCGAACCTTTATAATATATCGGTGAAACTTAGGAGGTTAACCATGAGAAATTCCAGTTTACAAAAGGTGCAGGTGTATCAGGAGTTTTTAACTGAGCTGATGGAAAGCAGCTCTGAACATAAGTTTCACACTAGCCCCAGTAAGCCTGTTCGGCTGTTTAGTATGTATATTGCTAATTACACAAGCATCAAAAAAATACAGCAGATCGATCAAGAATGTGTGAAAGCATTTTTTTCTTATTTACTAAAAAATCATAAGCGACTTTCGCTTTCTCTATCAGATATAAAAAAATCGATTAAAACGATTGTGCTTATTTTAGGTATTGAGGAAGATGATTGCTTTAGTGATTTTTCACTTTCTAACACATGTATTTGGAACAACTTAAAATAAGCATACTAAATTTTCCACCGAGATGTTAAAATATGATTAACCTAATAGAAACAGTAAGGTGGGATTCTGTTTTGATCGATGATTGGTTACTAGAGTTGCTATGGGCAGCCGGTCGCTTCTTTATCCATCCGCTCTTTTATCTTTTTTTCCTTTTAACATTTGCCTATGGCTATCTTCGTGTTAAGCAAGAAAGAAATTCTTTTCATATTCGTGTGTTTGATATTTATAATGAAATGAAGTTTACGTATACAAAAGGAATTGTGTTGGGACTGATTGTCTCTGTCTTTTCTCTTGCATTAGGCTTAAGTCTGCCATTTGGAACCGTTGTCCTCATGGCGATTATTACAGCGCTTATTGGTCTTACATTTCAGCTGCGATGGCTGTCAGCTGCTTTTACAGTGGGATTAACATTGCTAGCAGCAACTTTTATTCCAGATGGTTCTTTTTTTGTTGGATTATCTGAGACTAGCTTTGCTTCACTCAGCATTCTAGCTGGCTTATTAGTCATAGCGGAAGGAATTCTTATTTTCCGTACAGCACATATCCAAACGTCTCCGTTTTTAAAAACGAGTACAAGAGGTTTGCCAATTGGAAATCATCAAGCGAAACGAACGTGGATGCTTCCATTGCTGTTACTTGTTCCGGGTGGTACGTTAACCTCAACACTACCTTGGTGGCCAGTGGTATCGATTAATGGAGAGCCGTTTTTACTGCTGTTTATTCCAATTTTCCTTGGATTCCATCAGCGTGTTCAAGGTTCACTGCCAAAAGAAAGCATGAAGGTAACAGGAGAACGGGTCATTTGGCTAGGTGTGTTAACCCTATGCTTAGCGGTGGCAAGTATTTGGTTTACACCGGTCGCGTTTATCGCTGTGTTTGTTGCGATGGTAGGACGTGAATTCATCACAATCCGCCAGCGACTGAACGATGATTCCGCTGCCTTCTATTTTTCAAAACGAGATCATGGCTTGATGATACTAGGCATCCTTCCACATTCACCAGCAGAAAAAATGACCCTCCAAGTTGGGGAAATGGTAACAAAGGTCAATGGGCATGCTGTTAAAACAGTGGACGAGTTCTATCAAGCTCTCCAGAAAAACCGAGCATTTTGTAAGCTCGAAATAGTCAATTTTAACGGCGAAATTCGTTATGCACAAAGGGCACTGTATGATGGTGAGCATCATGAACTAGGGATTTTGTTTGTGCAGGAAGCTAAGAAGAAGTGGGAGAATGAGGCTGTTTAATAGTAAGTTCCTAATACTATCTAATGAAAAATCATATGACTGTGTAATTTTAGAGAAACGATTATGTCGTTTCTCTATTTTTATATAGAGTAATTTGTTTTGTTTGATATCTATTGAAAACAGAAAAGGTAAGAGATTAAACTATACCTCTTCTTTTCGCTATTTTTAAAATAATATACCTTAAAGTGAATCCGAGAATTAAGCCAGGAATTACAAAGAGCATAGGCATAAATACTGGTCCAATTAAATGACCAAATAATTTTAATTTACCACAATAAAATAACCCCACTGTAACTAAATAAGCTGAAAAAACGAATGGAAGAAATGAAAACTGTTCTCCTGGAGGCATTGCGGTTTTGTAGCCATCCCACATCGCAAAAAAGTATAAACATGAATAAAATAATAACCATTGATAATCTGTAACAGAGTATGCCTTTTCGAATTCCCCTAAAAAGCTAAACATAATGGCAAGATTAAAATGACTGTTAAGGTTAATGATTACTTCTGAAAGAATAAAAAAAATGCCTTTAACATAGTGGCCTGTTAGTAATTGGCTGAATCCAGGCAATGCTATATTCCACATAACTGATTCTAACTTCCCTACATTTTTCATCTCTTATCCATCCTTATAGCTGATAAGGGTAGTTTGTTTAAGAGAGATGAAAATCATTCATTAAAATTTTCAATTCATTAACATCTAATCTTAAATAGCTTTTTAAAGGAAAGTGGATTTTCTTTCACTTCACAATCAACACAGGACAATTAGCTCTTTTGGCTACTTTATGACTGACACTTCCTAAGACAAACTCCTGAAGTCTATTTAACCCTCGACTCCCGATCACAACAAGATCAATATTGTTATCGTTTACATATTTAACAATTGTTGGTCCAGGTTCACCGTGCAGAATCTTCATTTCATATGATACTCCGGCTTGCAGTGCTTTTTTTTCAACTTCCTTCATCCGTTTTTTACGATAATCGTTAATATCTACAGAGTTCCAGTTGCTAAGAACATCTGATTTAGCTCGATCGGGGTCAACAACGTACACAACATCAATTCTGGATCCTTTACTATATTGAGCAATATGAATGGCATTTTCTGCTGCACGTTTTGAATGCTCCGAGCCGTCAGAAGCTAATACTATTCTTTTATACATTCTATATACCTCCTACTATTAGGATATTATATGATAAGTAAAAATTTACCGACACAAATATTGATATTAAGTTGCATGAAGTAGAAAAATAGAGAAATAAAGAGTATGTGGTAAATGTATACGCTTACTGTCTATTTCACAATACTTTAAAAATCATTTATAATGCTTTTTGTTAACAACGGACCCGACTTTCATGAGAGTTGAAAGTCATTAAAAAATAATAGCGAAAAGGGAGAGGATTTTTTTTGGAGAATATGACAACTAAATATTCTTGGTTTGGAAATATCAGAGGAGACATCTTGTCAGGTATTGTTGTAGCACTAGCTTTAATTCCTGAGGCTATCGCATTCTCAATTATTGCGGGTGTTGATCCTATGATTGGTTTGTATGCCTCATTTTGTATTGCAGTCACAATAGCGTTTGTCGGCGGACGTCCCGGAATGATTTCAGCTGCAACTGGTGCGACGGCTTTGCTTATGACAACATTAGTTGCTGACTATGGATTGCAGTATTTACTTGCAGCAACCATTTTAACTGGTATTATTCAAATCGTTATGGGGATTTTGAAATTAGGCAGACTGATGAAATTTGTGCCTCGTTCGGTTATGACAGGCTTCGTTAATGCGTTGGCTATCCTTATCTTCACTGCACAATTGCCTCATTTTGTAGGTGAATCATGGCCAATGTATGCAATGGTTGCAGGTGCTCTTGCGATTATTTACATTTTACCTCGTTTTACAAAGGTAGTGCCATCACCTTTAGTAGCAATTGTTGTGATTTCGATTATTGCTGTAATGACGGGAAGTAATGTTGGAACGGTAGGAGATATGGGTGAGTTATCTCAAACATTACCAATGTTCTTAATACCTGATATTCCTTTTACTTTTGAAACATTACAAATCATTTTCCCATATTCTTTATCAATTGCCATTGTAGGTTTAGTTGAGTCATTATTAACGGCTCAAATCGTAGATGATATGACTGATACAGGCAGTGACAAAAATAAAGAAGCACGTGGGCAAGGTATTGCAAACATCGTTTCAGGATTTTTCGGTGGAATGGCTGGTTGTGCGATGATTGGGCAATCTGTCATTAATGTGAAGTCAGGTGGTAGAGGTCGTTTATCTGCTTTAGTGGCTGGGGTATTTTTAATGATCCTCATTCTACTACTTAATGACTTATTAGTACAAATTCCAATGGCTGCTCTTGTAGGAGTTATGTTTATGGTATCAATCGGAACATTTGACTGGACATCATTAAAAACCCTTCATAAGGTACCATTAACAGATACGATTGTTATGGTTGTAACAGTGGTCACGGTTCTTTTGACACATGACTTGTCAAAAGGTGTTCTTGTTGGGATTATTTTAAGTGCGATTTTCTTTGCCTCTAAAATATCTAAGGTCAAGATAACAAGTTTAGCCTCAGGTCAATCTAGCAAGAAAATCTATCGTGTGTCTGGTCAATTATTTTTTGCTTCTGTTAGTGAATTTGTTGAAAGCTTTAATTATAGAGAAAATGTAAAAGAAATTGATTTAGACTTAACAAATGCTCACCTATGGGATGATTCGGCAGTGGGTGCTATTGATAAAGTCATCATTAAATATCAACAAAATGGAGTGAAGGTTAACCTGATTGGTGTGAATACAGAGAGTAACAAATTAATGGAGAAAATCTCTGTTCATAATAAGCCAGGCGGTTTAACCAAAGTAGCCAATCATTAATGATAAAAACATCAAATCGAAACGATTTGATGTTTTTTTATTTGACGTGAAAATCTGTTAAAACAACGCCTATGAAAACCTTTAATAACAGGCTTTATTGCTTGAAGTTCAACCCTTGACAAGTGAAGCTATTCTGCGTTACTATATACCGGTAGTAAGTAATACTAAATATCGGTATCACAAGGTACCTGTGGAAAAAAGAAGTTGAAATCGAAACACAAGTGAGGGAATGCTTTGGAAAATATAACGGAAATGCTGAAAGGAGTGCTTGAGGGCTGTGTGCTTGAAATCATCAGTCGTGGAGAAACTTATGGCTATGAAATCACACAACAGCTGCGAGAACTTGGCTTCACTGATGTGGTAGAGGGCACAGTTTATACGATTACTATGCGGCTTGAGAAAAACAATCTGGTGGATATTGAGAAAAAGCCATCCAATATGGGACCGCCGAGAAAATTTTATACACTCAACGCAGCAGGTCAAGAGCATCTGGAAACCTTTTGGAGAAAATGGGAATTTGTCTCGAGTAAAATTAACGAACTCAAAACAAAAGTAAAATAAAAGGAGATTTCATATGAATATAATTGAAAAAATGATCGGAAGTCTGGAAGACAAGCGAGAATGGAGAGCGATGGAGGCACGTGCGAAGGCTCTTCCAAGTGAGTACCATCATGCTTATAAAGCCATTCAAAAGTATATGTGGACTACTGGTGGTCCTACTGATTGGAAGGAATGCAGCTGTATCTTTAATGGAATAATCGACCTTTTTGAGGAAGGTGCAGCGGAAGGCAAGAAAGTTACTGACCTCACAGGTGAGGACGTGGCTTCTTTCTGCGATGAACTCGTGAAGGATACAAAAACGTGGTCGGATAAGTATCGCACGAAGTTGAACGATACGATTGGTCGTGGGTAAGGGTTTTGCCTGGCCATCAGACTTATTATTAGTTTAGAACCCAAAAGAAGATTCATCTGTGCTAACTTTAGAAAGTTATACTAATAGAAGAGGAGGATGATAAAATCCTCCTCCCATAAGTTTAATTAACTTAAATATTCACTTAAAGCTTGTTGCAGTGTTCCTAATGTTTTGGTTTTCGGTTCAAATGAGATACCAAGGTGGATCATTTTTCTAACTACTTCTACTCGTAAACCAGTAATAACTGATTTACATCCCATCATACTCGCACCGTCTATTATCTTTAATAAATGTTCGATCACATCAATCTCCATATCGGCAATTCCAGATAAATCAATTATTAACGTTTGAATGCGTAGCAAACCAATTTCAGTTAGAACCTTTTCTTCTAATATATTTGTGCGAAATTCATCAATGGCTCCAATTAGTGGTAATATGCAAACACAGGAGTTAATTGGAATTATTGGTACAGATAGGTTCTCGACCAGCTCTCTATGTGCCTTAATCAAAGAATCCTTATATGTAGAGTAACTTATAAAGAAAGCATTTAAAAAATCATCGATTTGATCATTTACTTCTTTTTCAAGAGTAAAAAAGTTTTCAATAACTTTTTCATTTGTTAACTTGTTATACTCTTTAATTAGGAACCAAACTGTGCGACGAATGGCTTGTATCCACTCTAATTTAAATGATAGATCAATTGAATGCGTGGCCCAAGCAATACCTTCATGTTTGGCAAACTGTCGAAGTTCTTTTTCTTTTTGGTCAATAATAAAGAAAACAAGTTTCTTAGCATTATTAACTAAATCGATATTTCCAATATGTAAAATATCATCAATCATATCTTTTACATTAACAGCTTCAGAAAGAAGCAATTCTTCAAAGTTTTGAAGGTTTTTCTCAAAAAAATCTTTTAATTGATATGATTCATGGTAGAAGAATTCCACTGCGCTCCCCCCAATATGTTTTGAATTTTTTGAATTCCACTGCCTATATACATTTTATTATAGTGTTTGAGAAAAATAAACGATTCTTTGACCTAAATTACAACAGAAAGAAATTAGTCCTATTCACGTAAATTATCAGCTGCTCGTTGTTATAAAAGGAAAAAGAACCCCACAAAGGTGAGGTCCTTTTCTGTTTATATTAGTGTGATTAATGATCCGCCAATAGCCCCAACAATGACAATGATCCAAGGTGATAGCTTGTAATACACCAACATGGTAAAAAGAATCGCAGCAAAGGCAAAGTCAATTGGAGTTAAAATGGAACTCGTCCAGATTGGTTGATAAAAGGCAGAAATTAAAATTCCAACTACTGCTGCATTTACTCCCATTAAGGCTCCTTTGATTTTAGGATTTCGACGTAAAGTGTCCCAAAATGGAAGTGTACCAAAAATTAATAGAAATGCTGGTAAGAAGATCGCGATTGTGGCTAAAAGGCCTCCTTGCCAGCCGTTCATCACTGCTCCTAAATAGGCAGCAAATGTAAATAGGGGTCCAGGAACTGCTTGTGCAGCACCGTATCCAGCTAAAAAGGCTTCTTCTGTCATCCATCCTGTTGGCACAAATTCACGTTCTAATAATGGTAAAACAACATGGCCGCCACCAAATACTAAAGAACCTGAACGATAAAAGCTATCGAACATTGCGATCCAATTTAAAGCTGTTGTTTCTCTCAGGATTGGCAAAAGGACAAGAAGCCCAAAAAACAATGATAAACACACTAGTGCAAAACGTTTTGAAATTGGTACTTGTAAATCAGCATCATCAGTATCTTTATTTTCTTTATACAATAAAAATCCGATAAAAGCTGCAATAAGAATAACTCCAACTTGCGTGAAGGCTGTTTGCCATAAAAGGGTACTCACTAATGCTAATAAAGCGAGTGTTTTTCTCTTTAAATCAGGAGTAAGCTTTTGTGCCATTCCTAAAATGGCATGTGCAACAACCGCAACGGCTACAATTTTTAACCCATGTATCCAGCCTGCATCTGCAACATCTATACCTTGAAGAATTAATGCAAATACAATAAGAGCGATAACCGATGGCAATGTAAAACCGATAAATGAGACAATTCCTCCTAAGACTCCAGCTCGCATGACACCAATTCCAATACCTACTTGGCTACTTGCTGGACCTGGTAAGAACTGACACAGGGCAACTAAATCAGCATAGCTTTTTTCATCCAGCCATTTTCTTCTTCGAATATACTCATTGTGGAAATAACCTAAATGAGCTACAGGTCCTCCAAATGACGTTAAACCAAGCCTTGTAGAAATAAAAAGTATTTCCAAAAGTGCCTTAAAACTTAGGTTTTTTTTCTTCATCAAACTCACCTTCTTTTATTAATCTTTTATTTCTTTGAATAACTCGTAAGCTTTCTTTCTAGCCTCTACTAGGACTTCATTTCCTCTTTCGGTCGTTGTGTAATATTTTCTAATTTTCCCCGCAACATTTTTTTCTTCTTTTTCTAGTAATCCATCAGTTTCCATAGAATGTAGAATGGGGTAAAGAGTACCAGAACTAATATTATAGCCATGCTCTCTTAATTCTTCGACCATCCAAACTCCATATATAGGGTGGTCTTTGGCATGATGTAAAATGTGAATGTGGATAAAACCGAGAAATAGTTTGCGTAAAACTTTGTCTTCCAAATCATCACCTCTGAAAAGTTCAATATCAATACACAATATCGGTTTTCGATAACGAGAGTCTACAACATGAGATTAACATTTGCAATACTTTGTAGATATATTTACAAATTCTTAACGTTGATACTATTCTAATAGATCCCATAACAAGGAAGCTTCGAGTAAAGAATATAAAAAGAAAAATAGGGAAAATTAGTGGTAAGTTTATCGGAAGGACCGTGAGTCACTATGTGGTATGCCTATGCAATTATTGGGGCTTTCTTGGTGATTTTATTGTTAATGCCAAAGAAGCTTACCTTAAGAGAAATCTACTTTAGTTCGGGAATTCTGGGGTTTGGAGCTTGGCTTGGTGATGCATTAGTTGGTGATGTTTTTAAAGCTTTTCAAATTGGTCCTTCTCATGATACTTATTTAATTGACTACATTTTTATCTCATTTGTGCCTTTATCAATTGGCTTAGTTTATCTTAATTTCTTAAACAAGTACCAATCAGTATTATATAGATGGCTATGGGTAGTTGTTGCATATCTTCTTGAATGGGGTGAGTTGCATCGGGGTACATGGTAAGCAAAGGATGGAAAACATGGTACTCAATCCCTTTGTTCATCTTTGTATTTGTTTATTTTTTACCGTGGCATTTAAAACAACTGAAAAATAGTAAATAGATTAATACCTACGATAATTTCTTTTTATGTGTTTTCAAAGGTGGCGAAATAAGTAGGAATATGCAGAATCGCAGATAAAATAGAGAAAATCGCTGATAAATTCTAGTAATCGAAGATAAACACTCCAAAATCGAAGATAAATCACCTTTTTAAGGTTAAGGCAGTATTTTTTGCTTCGTTTAGAATGAAATTTAAGGTAATGTACGGGGCTTTATGTCATGTAGCTGATTTCCTACATAAACTTTCTATAAAATAACAGAGAAAAACAAACACAATGGAGTGTTACACAAAGTTCAACACCCCATTATGTTAACAGACTCTTAATAAGCTATACAGATGCTCCAATCTTTAAAAGTTTTATTAAGCCTTTCTGTCCTATTTAAATGTATAACAATTACCGTCATCTGTTACTAAAAGATTAGGAGACATTTCTTTATCCTTACTAAATTGTTTTAATTCTCCTCTAGATAAACCCCAGTGATTTACAGCCTCCATGTGGACCGCAATAATCTTGGAGGCAGGAGCTGCTTTATACACTTCAAAAACATCATCTTTCCCCATAACTAGAGAACCGCCTTCAAAGAATTGATTATCACCAGCATTTACTACAATGATTTCCGGTTTGTGTGTATCGATCACTTCTTGAACGTCTTCATACCACACAGTATCTCCGGCAACATATAATGTTTTCTCAGTCTGATGTTTGAAGACAACACCACATACTAAACCAGTGAGCTTTAAGATTTCGCCTCTTCCATGTTGACCTTTTGTTTTAATTAGTTTGATATCATCAAAGACTGTATCCTCTTGTAAAACCTCTACGTTTTGGAAACCAGCACTTTGAATTTCTATGGCATCTTCTTCATTTTGGGCAAAAATTTTCATATCTTTTGGCAATGCGTCTTTTGCCGCTTCATCCCAATGATCATAGTGTAGATGAGTGACAATCACCGCATCTACGTTAATAATTTCTTCGATGGATGTTGGTAAGCTAACTAAAGGGTTGTGTTGGTCTTGTCTTGGTGAATTTGGGAATGGCGGGTAAGCTCCCTTTGGTGCTAACATTGGATCTATTAAAAACTTTTTATCTGCATATTCAACTACGATCGTCGCATTTCGTATTGTATTTATCTTCATGTGAAAAACTCCTTTTCTTTAAAAATTCCTTTGCACAATGTATATTTTAAAATATGAGCAAACGATGAATACATAGAATAAATAAACTCTTTTGGCCTTTTTACTTTATTAATGAAAGGAGTTAAAGAAAATGTTAGATAACACGGATATGAAAATCCTAAATGAGCTTTCTAAGAATAGCCGGATTACAATGAAAGAACTGGGCGAGAAAGTCCATTTAACAGGACCGGCTACTTCAGCAAGAGTGGAGAAGCTAGAAGATAGTGGAGTGATTGAAGGGTATACGATTAAAGTGAATCAAGGTAAATTAGGTTATAATATATATGCTTTTATTACAATCTTTACCCAAAGCATGAATCACCAGCCGTATCTATCTTTTATTGGATTTTATGATGAATACATCCTAAATAATTATAAGATTAGTGGGGAAGGCTGTTATCTTCTCGAATGCAAATTTCCGTCCAATGAACAAATGAATCAATTTTTGGAGAAGTTAAATGAGCATGCAAACTACAAACTAACGATTGTTATTAATAAATAGGGAGCGAATTATGGAACATAACGTTTTTGAAGAGATGGCAAAAAGATATGATACACAAGAAAGAATGGAATTAGCTAATGTGATTGTTAAGGAAGTAAGATCAAAGTTACAAAATAGCCAAGCAAAATCATTAATAGACTATGGAAGTGGTACTGGTCTCGTTAGTTTAGAATTATCTGATTTAGTAGATTCTGTTTTGTTGGTTGATTCATCAAAGGAAATGCTGGAGGTTGCGAAAGCCAAAATTGCTCTCAAGGGTATCACTAACGCAAACGTACTTTATTCAGATTTTACTCAAGAAACGCCCGAGCTTAAGGCAGACATCGTCTTTATGTCACTAGTTCTTCTCCATATTCCGGATACGAAAAAAATACTACAAGAATTGTTCAACATCTTAAATAATGGTGGCGAGCTAATCATTGTTGATTTTGACAAAAACAATAAAATTCATCATCAAAAAGTTCATAATGGCTTTTCGCATGAAGAACTGAAAAAGACATTATCCGAAGTTGGATTTAAATCGGCTGAAATGAAGACTTTTCATCATGGACAGCGTATTTTTATGAATCAAGATGCTTCGATGTTTATATGTAGTAGTGTTAAGTAATATTTTTACAGCTTAACACTAAAGTTCTGTTAAGGCTGAAAATATGGATAGCAGGGTATCTCATTAATGGGACAGCCTGCTATGCTTATGCAATATTAATAACATTCATGTTCCATAAATCAATCTACATCACCCAGCTTCTTCAAACAAAGAATTCTCTCTATTCCCATTCCTAAACTTCATATAAAAACAACCCGTAATTAGGAGTGACAACACACCAAAGATCACAGTCATCTGTTGAAATCCGATGATATCTAATAAAAGTCCTGTTGCGACTAAAACGATTTGATAGGTGAAATCGTCAAACATTCCCCTGAAAGAGAAAAATCGACCATGAAAATCACTCGGAACATTTGTCTGAAAGATCGTCGCTGCAGTTGGAAAGAAAGTGCCTACTGAAAAGCCGAATAAAATAAACGCTACAACTGTAATAATCGGCATGTTTGTAAAATAAAGGACTAGTTGAGAAATCCCGATTATAGTAGAGAAGAACAATAACGTAGCATATGGAGACTTGTTACCATATCTTTTAACGAAAAACGCACCGAGCATAAAGGAAATTCCCTCTGCAGCATATAGCCAGGCTTTTACTGAGGGATTGTTTTGGATTTCACTTATCGCAATAATGATTAGATTAAAGCCCCCAATAAACAGAATCGGTACGACCGTTAAAACAAGTGTCATGAGGACAAGAGGCTGACCTTTTATAAGAGGAAACACCTCTTTAAATCCTTGTCCATTTGAAGCAACATCTTCTTTAATGCCTTGAGCTTTACCCTTTTGTTCATCTACTTTTAAGAAGCATGTAAGAATAAAAAGAACAACATAAGAGATAAACGCCAACAAATAAAGCGTCCAAAGTGACATTACACTTAAGAAAATCCCAGCAGCGGCTGTACCAAGAATGCGGGATAGGGTAGAAACATTTGTATGTATTCCGTTAAGCTGCAATAAATCTTTTTTCTCCACAACAAGAGGGAGAGTTGCTTGCAATGCTGGGAAATAGAAGGCTGCCGAAAGATTAATCGAAACGAGAAAAGCAATCATCCACCAAACAGAGCCTGTTTCGATCGCGATAAACATAAAAGCTACACTGATAAGTCGTGCTACACCAGAGTAGAGCATGATCGTCTTCTTGTTATATTGGTCTGTAATCTTTCCCGCAAGTGGGCCAGCGATCATTCCTGCAAAAATACCAGCTATAAGAATAAGAGATTTTAAGAAATCAGAAGATACCTTATCCTGCATAAACTCAAGATCACCGATAATCCCCAGCCATAATCCAAATCCTGCTACAAATTCACCTGTTAGCAGAATCCACACATTTCTATTTTTTCTCATAAGTAAGCAGCCTCACATTCTCGTATTATTTCGGATTAGATATGTACATATTTGAATATTCATCCACAGTCTTATTGAAATTGATTATCATTATTATTTATAATAGCAGAGAAGGTAAGTCATTTAGTTAGCTTTTCAAGCCAGTTCCCTTTCTAGTAAGTAACATATAAATTAAATAGGGAGCTCCGATAACAGAGATCACAATACCGACTGGAATATCAGCCGGTGCTAAGAGATTTTTCCCAATCATATCAGCAACAAGTAAAAGAAGGGCACCGATTAAAGCAGATAAAGGTAATAGGCTGAAATAATTTGCTCCACATAGTCGACGGGCAAGGTGAGGAGCCAATAGTCCAATAAATGCTATGCCACCACCAACAGCTACGCATGCTCCAGCTAAAGCTGCTGAAAGAATTAATAAAAACCTGCGCTCAGACTCAACCTTTAGACCAAGAACATGTGGAACAGCTTCACTAAACTGAAGCAGATTCATTGATCTTGCTTTTAAAAAAGAGATCGGAATTAAAATCAGAATCCAAGGTAGCAATGCCCATACATACGGCCATTGTGCTCCCCAAATGCTACCTGTTAGCCATATCGTTGCAGCTTGAAAATCTTTAGGATCCATTTTTAGTTGAAAAATAATTAATAAGGCCCCACATAGGGCATTAAAGCCAAGTCCCATAAGAAGGAGACGTCCAGGATCAATTCCGTTTTTCCAAGAAAAGCTATAGATTAAGAGTGCAATGAGTAAAGCGCCTACAAACGCAAAAACAGGTAGAAAAAAAGTGGAAGAAAGAATACTGCTTTTTGATTGCCCAAATATGAAAATACAACACACTACAGCTAATCCTGCTCCTGCATTTATTCCTAGTATTCCAGGATCAGCTAATGAATTACGTGATAAGCCTTGAAGAATCGCTCCTGATAGCGCTAGCCCTGCTCCAATTAACATAGCAATAATCATTCGCGGTAATCTTAATTGATACAAAACAAGCTCTTGCTGAGGAGTTCCATTTCCTAAAATAGTTGCAAAAATTTCTTTGAGTGATATGGGTAAAACACCAGTTGAGAGACTGACAATAAAAACACTGAAAATCAAGAACATAAGTAGGAATAACCATAATCTTGATTGAAGAAATGCTTCTTTCCAATCCATTACATATACCCCCTTTTCTGACGTGATAGATAAAGGAAAAATGGTACCCCGACAAGGGCAGTAACCGCACTAACAGGTGTTTCAAATGGTGGGTTGATCATTCGGGCGCCGATGTCTGCGACAACAAGAAGAAAGGCTCCAGCAATCGCGCTAAGAGGTAGCAATAAACGATAATCGGGACCAACAAGCAACCGAATTACATGTGGAATCACAAGTCCGATAAAGCCGATGCTACCTGCAATTGAAACAGCAGCACCTGACAGTAAAATAACACTAATCAATCCGATCCAACGAACTTTTTGATAAGATTGTCCGAGTCCTGTAGCGACTTCTTCTCCCATAGCTAAAATCGTTAGCGAACGACTTATCCATAAAGCAAGTGTTAAGCCAATGATAACGGTAGGAAGGAGAATAAAAACATGAAGCCATTTTGTTCCTGATAACCCACCTGCAAACCAAAAGCTAAGATCTTGGGATACTTGAAAATAAAGCGCAATACCAGTTGATAAGGCACTAAAAAGTGTACTCAAGGCAGCTCCGGCTAAAGTAAGTGTTACAGGAGAGATTCGATCTCTTGATATCATCGAAAAAGCTAAAACACAGAATGCACCAATCGCTGATCCTGCAAATGACCAAAGAAGAAGAACCCAATAAGATCCAGATCCCACAAACGCAAGAGAAATTGCGATGGCTAATCCTGAACCATGTGTAATGCCAATAATTGATGGATCTGCAAGGGGATTTCGTGTTAGTCCTTGCATGATTGTTCCTGCAACAGCAAGTGTTGCCCCAATTAAAGCTGCTGTTAAAGCACGTGGAATGCGTATTTCCCAGATAAGCTGATGCTCGATATTTCCATTTTGAAACGAAAAAAAAGAATCAATGATAACAGAAGGTTTTATCAGAACTGCACCAAGACCAATGGATACAATTAAGCTAATAAAAATGAAAAGCAAACCAAATAAACTCAGTGCTGTTGCGTTATTTTTCTTCACAGATTGAGATGGTGAATCGCATGGTAATTCAGTCATTGAATGGTTTTTCATCGTAATCATTCCTTTTATTTTTCGTGTAAATGATTATCATTTTCATTTACTGTCGTAATTGTCTATTAATCTACTATTGTTACATTCAGTTTGTCAATTCTTTTTCAAAAATAAGGAAGGTGCTTTTATGACACATTTACTTTTGACTAAGCTTCATCATTTTAAGTTAGATATGATGAAAATCCGTGATGGAGGTATGGAATTCATCCACGTCATGAATGGGCATATTAGCCTTATTTATATTGCTTCAGGTCACGGGTTTATCGTGAGAAATGGAGAGCAGGAACCTCTTAAGGAAGGGAAAAGTTATTTCTTAACAGAAGACTGTCATTTCCTATCCACGGCCCCGGAGCTTTTAACTGTTTATAAGCTGTCATGGGATAAGGAAGTAAAAGATCTTGCTAATATATTGTCGATTGGCCTAGCTGACCAATTGCCAGCAAAGATGGTTTCATTGTGGGATGAAGCCATTCATTTACAAAAAGGGGAGTCGTTGTCGGCACAATGTAGGTTTCAATCAGCGATTTGGAATATTTTATCTTTTTTAACTGATTATGCAGAAGTGGATCAAATCGAGGAAACGATGGAATTGATTCGAAAGAATGTAGCAAGTCCATATTCGGTTGCAACACTAGCTGAAAAAGTAAATATGACTCCAAATTCTTTTGCCCGTGCGTTTAAAAAGCGAGTAGGAATGTCGCCCAAAGAGTTTTTAATTGAGGAAAGAATTCAAACAGCGAAGTCACTCATGCTTCAAAATAAGGGCATTACAACAAAAGATGTTGCGATGAAGATTGGGTTACAGGATGAATTTTATTTTAGTCGTCTTTTTAAACAAAAAGTAGGAGAGGCTCCAACCGTTTTTATGAAAAAATCAAAAGAAAGAATTGCGGTTGTGAGTCAAATGTTTTTACAAGATCATTTATTAGCATTAGGCATACAGCCTGTAGCGGCCCCGTTCTACCCATCTGTCTATCCGTCAAGTAACGGGCTACCGAGTCATCTTGAACATCATTTACAAGGAACACGTTTACTAAATGCAGAAAAGATGTTTAAACCAGAAGAAATTCTTCAATCACAGCCAGATCGAATTTTTAAAACTCCTTTACATAATGGAGAGGTACAAGCTGTGTTGCTATCACATCAACAAAAAGTACAGCATATTTCATTGAAAACAGAATGGAATGACTACTTTCGCGAGATTGCAAGCTTACTTGGAAAAGAGAATATGGTTGATAAGATCGAGCAAGAGATTTGTTGCTTGGAGTCAAAAGTGAAGGATGAACTCTGTCCTTTGACGAGAAAAGGGAACTGGGCGGTTATATGGATCAGACAAAATGAAATTCGTCTTTATGGTCACAGTGATCATGCTTGCTTTGATCTACTTTATCAAAAGCTGGGCTTTGAGCCTCATCCAGATTTGCCAACTAGTGGATACCGAGTACTCACAGTAGAAGAGCTTGCTGCGTTCAATATTGACAAGCTGCTAATCCTTTGGAGTCATGAAAAAGATGTATGGAAAGTGGTTCAAACAAAAGAATGGAAAAACATAAAAGCTGTTAAAAATAGAGAAATCTACTATCCCAAAAGCCATGAATGGGATCCTTGGGGACCAATAGGCAGAAAGCATATGCTCCTACAATTTAGCTCAAGCTTTAAAACTTCAAGATTAATGTCATAGTTTCATAAGGAGTATATTTTGTCCATGTAAAAAGGATGAATTGTCCATGTTCGCTTTAATTGATAATTGTTATCATCATAAATGAAATTCATTATCAATTAGGAGGAAGGCTCATGACAAAGAAATTCGCTTCATGGAGCATGATGGTAATGCTACTTTTACTTGTATTAACAGCATGCGGTAGTGGAGAAAAAACAGCTTCTAATGCAGAAGAGAATAAAGAGGAAGATCAAGCAACAGAGGAAGTCGAGACAGAGCAAGAAGAACAAGTAGAGGAGACAAGAACGGTTAAGCACTTATACGGTGAAGCAGAAGTACCAATGAATCCGGAGAAAATTGTGTTACTATCACATGTTTCATGGGAAGGTTCACTCGTATCTGTTGGCGTTAAACCACATGCTGTTATGGCATATGACAATGAATTCCCACCACATTTAACAGAAGAATTAGCTGGTGTCACTGCACTTCCATATGCAGATGAAATAAATACGGAAGAAATTGTAAAGCTTAACCCTGATTTACTAATTATCAGTGATCGATACAAGCCACTATATGATGCGTTAGCTGAGACAATTCCTACTGTTGTTGTAGAGGTAGGGGGAGATTGGAAGGAAGATCACCTTAAAGTAGCTGAAGCAGCTGGTAAATTAGAAGAAGGTAAAAAAGTTATTGAAGACTTGGAAAAAGAAGCAGAAGATATAGGAAATCGCATTCGTGAGAAGGTTGGGGAAGAAACCTTCATGGCAGTTGGTATCAATAAAAAGGACATTCGTGTATATGGAACAACAAATCATGCAACGAACTCATTATTATTTGATGATCTGAAATTAAAACCAACTGAAAACCTGCCTGAAGATTTTGGTGAAAATATTTCAATTGAGGGTCTAGTAAAATATGATCCTGATCACATTATTGATGTAACATACTTTAATAGTGGTGAATATTATGACTCTGTTACTCAAGGAGAAGTGTGGAAAAACCTAAGAGCGGTACAAAATGATAAAGTACATACCCTTACAACAACTTGGGGCTTTTGGGATCCAATTGAACGTCAAAAAGGCTTGAAAGAAATTGAGACATTATTATTAGGTGAATAATCATTTAGTATGATCATTTAGTCTTCTGAAAAAGAAGACTATTTTTCCCTCACCTATTGAGAATGATTTTCAATTAGTAGGACTATAGACTCTGTGAAAGGGTGGAAATATGAACTATTCAGCTAAACAAATTGCTGAAAACGCAACGTTTCAGGCCTTTTTTAATAGCTTTATTCGAGAAGTAGACATTGGACGATGTATAAGGACGGAGGACTGGATTATAGAAAATAGGTCTTCGATCCTCCTTAATGGTCCATACATACTAGAGCTTGAACTTCCTCTGCAAGAAATCATATTAGCAATTGAAGTGAACTATCGCTCAAAGGTTGGGAGACATGTTTTAGGCACACCACTTAAGTACTGTCAAAAAGGAAAGCAGTGGTATAGAGAAGAAAAGCTCACGCTGATGATGACGTTAGTTCAAGAGCTTCACTTAATGGCAACTTCAAATCGTGATCATGATCCTGCTTCACATTATGATGAACTAATTCTCAGATTAATTGGAAGCTATCAAACAATGCAAAGATATATTGAAGCAAGATTGGAGAATTCGCATACTCTTTATTCAGCAAACAGTTCATTTATAGAAACAGAGCAATCTCTACTCTTTGGTCATTGGTTTCACCCTACACCAAAAAGCAGGCAAGGAATGTCATATTGGCAGCACAAAAGCTTTGCACCTGAATTAGCAGGAAGTTTTCAGCTACATTACTTTCAAATTGATTTCAGCATGATAAAAGAAGAATCCATTTTAACTGAGAGTGCTAGTGAGCTGCTGAAAAAAGCCTTAATAAAATCATCTCCTACTCTACACATTTCAAAAGAAGCTTGTATCGTACCGATGCATCCGCTTCAAGCACAATGGCTCTTACATCAAGATCATGTGAAAGATGCAATAAATAGGGGATTAATTAAAAATTTAGGTACATTAGGGAAAAATTATACCGCCACGTCATCACTACGAACGGTTTATCAAGATGATGAGGAGTATATGCTTAAATTTTCGATTCCCGTGAAAGTGACCAACTCATTACGAGTTAATCAACAGCATGAACTAAAAGCAGGAGTTGTAATGGCAAGGTTATGGAGGAAATTATCGTTTATTGAAACCTATCCAGCTTTTCAAATTATTGATGATCCTGGATATATAACAGTTGATTTTCCACATCAACAAAAGTCAGGGTTTGAAGTGATTATTCGGTCAAACCCCTTTCCTAAAGGAAGAGATAAAGGAATCTGCTCGATAGCAGCAATTGCACAAGATCCCTTGCTAAATCAACAATCAAGGCTTTACCAACTCATCATGAAGGTGGCAAAGCGAGATCATCGTTCAATAGAAGATGTGAGTTTGAAGTGGTTTGAAAAGTATTGGGATTGTGCAATTGACCCACTTATCCGTTTATATGATGAGCATGGAATTGCGTTAGAAGCTCATCAGCAAAACAGTGTTTTAGATGTATCAGAGGGCTATCCAAAAACGTATTTTTACCGAGATAATCAAGGCTATTATTTATCGGAAAATCATAAACAGTATCTTTGTCATATGGAGCCTTCATTACTCGAAACACCAGAGTTGTTTTATAATGATTCGTTAATACAAGAAAGATTTACCTATTATCTGGTGATGAATCAGCTTTTCTCAGTAATCTATCGATTTGGAGCTGATGGGCTGATCTCAGAAGATACTCTGCTTCAATGGTCAACAGACAAATTACACTTGTTAGAAAAAGAGCTAAAAGGACAAGGCAAACAACTTGTTCACACCTTATTACATGAAGACAAACTATCGTACAAAGCCAATTTATTAACCCGTCTTCATGATGTAGATGAACTAACAGCAAAGCTAGAGCAGGCGATTTACACAAAAGTAGACAATCCTTTCTTAACCCTTCAAAAGGAGGAACAATGTGCAAAAGTTATCTCTTATACCTACTAAAACAGCAGAAAACCGAGTGAAAAAACAATTAGTTGAAGCATTGCTTTATGAAAATCTAATTCCATTTGAAGAAGACAATGGTACCTTTCATCTACTCGGAAAATCACGTACCTATCGTTTTAGAGGAAAAAGAATAGCCTTTGATAGGGTGCGACTAGACGAAGAAAGGATCGAGGCAACTTTAGAAGAGCTAGTAGAAGCATGTATAGCAGATGGTGAGGCAAAACGGAGATTAGTTGTTGAATTAACTCAAGCGATTACCCTATGTGAGTGGAATGAAGCACATCTTTTCCATCCAATGTCGAGGAGGGACTCCAGCTATGAAGAATTAGAATCAGAAATCAGTGAAGGCCATCCGTATCATCCGTGTTTTAAGTCACGTATTGGTTTTTCAATCCAAGACCATGAACAGTATGGTCCAGAAGCAAAGCGATCGTTTCCATTAGTTTGGACGGCGGTTAAAAGAAACAAAGTAAGAATATCGATTCCCGGGGACGAAGAAGTATTTTGGAGAAAAGAGCTTGGCTCATTAATGTGGGAATATTTGCTACAGCAGCTTCATTCAATGGGAGAGAGCTTTGATACGTATACGTTTTTACCGATTCATCCTTACCAATGGAAGTCGATTCAAGAACATCTAGAAAAACTTATTAATGCCAAAGAGATTCTTTTATTAAGGGTGAAAGGAGATTACTACAGAGCCACACAATCTGTTCGTACCTTATGGAACGAATTTAGTCCTGAAAAAGCAAATATGAAGCTATCTATGAATATGGTCAACACATCTTCTAAAAGAACATTACAGCCTCATGCTGTTTGTGCAGCAGCTTATATTTCAGATTGGCTTGAAAACATCATTAAAAATGATTTCTATCTAAAAAATGAGGCAGCTCTCGTTATATTAAAGGAATATGCTGGTATCACTTTTGAATCATCAGAGCAGGAGTTAGAAGGACAGTTAGGAGCCATTTGGAGAGAAAGCATAAGGGTATATATGAACAAGGGTGATGAGGCTGTACCATTTACTGCTCTAGCCATGATCGAGCAGGATGGTCGAACTTTTATAGATGATTGGCTTACTCAATATGGAATTGAAACCTGGCTAAACCAATTCATACAAGTAAGTATTGTACCTGTCTGGCATCTTCTCATCGCACACGGAATTGCGATTGAAGCTCATGCACAAAATATGATTCTTTTACACAAAAATGGCTGGCCAACAAAAGTTGTTTTACGAGATTTCCATGATAGCTTGGAGTATGTTGAGGAGTTTTTAGTAAATAAAGATTTTGTACCAAACTTCGAAAACATACATCCTACTTTTAAAGATGCATCTCCTGATCAGTATTATTGGATGTCATCTGTGGAGGCTTTAAGAGAGCTTGTTATGGATACGTTATTTGTCTTCCATTTAACAGAGCTATCAGCACTATTTGAAAAACAATACTGCTACAAAGAGGGGGAATTTTGGCATGCAGTGGATACAGCGCTCTCACTCCACCTGGATAAATTCCCCGAGTTGATTCATCGACACAAACAGGTAGAAATAAATAAACCGTTTATATATGCTGAATCTCTTTTAAAGAAAAAGCTTAGCAAAAAGAGTGAAGGTGAATTTCGTCACCTTGTGAAAAATATGTTAGGACAAAAGGAGAATTCGCGATGATTTATGTGGATGACCATTACTATACATTGCATGATGTGGAAAAACAATATGAGTTGTTTGATTCAATCGAGCAGATTAGAGAATGTCAAAATAAAAGATTAGCTGTTTGTTTATCTGATATGTTTCAGTGGATTACACTATGCTTATATATTCGTCAAAAAGGCGGGATGGTGTTTCCAATTCATCCTTCAACACCACAACAAGGAGCGTTACGAATGGCAACTGCGGCTTCTTGCCATCTTCTATTCTATCAATCATTACATTCTATGACTGAATTATCAAGTATTGAATGGGGAGGTGAAGGTGGTCTTATCCAAATGAGTTCAGGCACAACAGGTACCCCAAAATGCATAGAACGATCATGGAGTTCAGTTGAAGAAGAGCTGACTAGCTATGTTTCCGCACTATCTCTTGATCGTTTCACCACCTCAATCGTGGCTTGTCCTGTTACTCATTCTTATGGATTAATCAGCGGCGTGCTTTCTTGTCTAAAAAGAGGAGCAGATCCTGTTATCATTACAAAAATGAATCCAAGCTATCTATTAAAAAAGCTTAATGAGCATCGCAATCATATCTTTTATGCAGCACCAACACTTTTACATACATTGAGCAGGTTAATGGGCGCGAATCAACGGTTTCACTATGTGATGACTTCAGGGACAGTGATCCCAGCTATTTGGTTAGAGTCATTAAAAAGTGTTTCAACAAAAGTGTTTCAGCAGTATGGATGCTCTGAAGCTGGATGTGTTGCCGTTCACACAAACCTGCAACAAGCTTGGGAAATGGGATATCCTCTACCACATCTTAGAGTGGAAGCTGGTGAAATGGATGCTCCGAGTGAAATCATTGTTCACACAGCCACAAACTCCGTTTCTACAAAGGATTTAGGTTATGTTAATGATGGAATTCTTTCGTTTTTAGCAAGGATGGATGACACAATTAATGTTGCTGGGTTAAATGTATACCCTCAAGAAGTGGAAAATGTTTTAATGAATGAACCCAGAGTTATCGAAGCAATTGTATTTCGAAAGCAAAACAAATTCACAGGAGAACGGGTATGTGCTCAATATGTTTCAGAGGAACCTATTGAAGAAATAGAGCTTAGAGAATGGTGCAGTAAATATCTGGCTCCACATCAAATACCGATCGAGTTCGAACGTGTTTCACAAATTGACAAACTACCAAATGGCAAGGTAAGTCGAAAAAAATTAGCGGAGACGTACATATGACAAGAGATGATATTATTCAAGCAATCTATCACATATTGAAAAATAAAATAGAGCTTCCGACGATAGCTTCCTTTCATGAAGATGCACGATTAAATGAAGATCTTTATATGGATTCCGTCATGATTTTAGAGCTGATTTTATTCATTGAGTTAGATCTAGGGATCAAAATGCCAGACGAGGCACTTTCACCAAATGATTTTAGAACAGTAGGCCACTTAGCTACTTTCTTAGAGCGTCAGCATGAAAAAGAGGTGGTGGAGATAACTCATGATTAAAGTTCATTGCTTTGTGAGCTGTATTTGTGAAGTGATTAAAAAAACAAGTGGGGTTGACCACAGGCCTTACTACTTTGGTGTATGGGATGCAGATTTTGATGTACTTGAAGATGGAACATTAACGTACCATTCAGACAGAATAGACCATGAATTTTTTCAAATATGGTATGAACTGCTTTACGGTATTAAGCTGGAAAAATGGTATGACGAGTCAAAATCTAAGCAGGAAAATATAGAAAAGATGTTAAGACTTTTGGAAGCTAAAGATCAGCATCAATATGTAATGGTTATGCTCGATTTATCACTGCTTCCAGAACGAGAAAATAAATTTCATTCAAAGCCATTTCCTCATTATGTCATGCTCGAAAAAACAGAAAATGAGGATGAGTGGTTTATGTATGATCCTGATTTTAGGTGGGAGGGCGTATTGCCGAAGGATAGAATTTTGAACGCCATCGCTGAACCAGCAGTAGAAGGAGGGTATGTTTTTCAAGCGGAAAGAATTCAGCCACCAAGTGCTGAGACTATTCAAGCGTATTTTCATACTTGCCTTAAGCTTGATATTAATCCTATTACTGAGGCTATATCTAACATTGTTAAAGTCTATACGATTGGAGAACAGAAGGAGAACCTGTCGCAGCTTTCTTCAGCATTAAAACAATTACCCGTACTAGCCATACGAAAATATGCGTATGAACATGCCTTTGCTTATTTTTGGGAGCTTCTTGAGCTGGAGGAGGAAGGCTTTGAAAGTTGGTGTGATGAAATCGAACTTCTTGTAAAGGGATATACAACAATACAATACCGGGCGATGAAGCTTGCGCTAACAAAGAACATATCACTCGTTAATGATATTAATTCAAAATTAGCCGAACAAAATGAACGAGAATGTAAGATTAAAAAGGGATTATTGCAATGCTTCGAGCAGTGGTCAAAAGAACAAACCAACAAGACAAAGAAGGTGACGCTTAAATGAAACTCTCGATCTGTACAATCTCTTTTCGACATCATCTCCATTCCCTAGATCAAATTGCACACTGGGCTCAAGCCCAATCTTTTCAAGGAATTGAGCTTTGGGGAATTCATGCAAAAAATTTAGCAGATGAACCTCATTATGGAGCTGATTGGCTGAATGCTTATGGTTTAGAAACAAGTATGCTTAGCGATTATCTACCGTTAGAAGTGAGTGAATGCGATCTACTTACAGAGACGAAGAAGCTTTCTCAATTAGCAAAGCATTGGGGAACAAAGAAGATTCGTACATTTGTCGGGAAAAAAGGTAGCGCGCAGACAACTAAAAGGGAACGAGATGAGTTGGTTGAAAAACTTCATTTAATTTGTGAATTTCTATACGCAGAAGGTCAGTCTGTCCTTGTTGAAACACATCCGAATACATTAGCAGATAACCTTGCTTCAACGATTCAGCTACTAGAAGAAACAAATCACCCAGCTCTTCGAATAAACTTTGATGTGTTACATGTATGGGAATCTGGTATAAATCCAATTGAAGCGATGAATCAGCTTGGACCGTATGTGTCTCATTTTCACTTTAAAAATATTGCCTCGCGTTCACAATTAGATGTTTTCTCTCCTAATAATGTTTATGCAGCAGCTGGCTCCAGGAAAGGAATGGTTCAATTATTTGAAGGGGCTGTTAATTATCAGGATTTTCTTGAAGAATTGATTCCAACAATGGACGTATATGCTTCGTTAGAATGGTTTGGTCCAAATGTGAAGAAAGTGCTTGAGAATGATGGGAAGCAGATTAGTGAGATGATGGAGTCTATGAAGGTGAGGAAAGAGTAGTTATTTTGAATAAGGTTGCAAAGAAAATAGCCAATCAATTGACATGAATTGATTGGCTATTTTTTTCTTTACTTTATTCAGCTGCTTGTAGTGTTTGTTCATACTTCCTTAATTCCTTTTCAACTGCAGGTACAGCTTCATAAAAGCCGGACTGATTTTTTTCCTGGGTTCTTGCCTTTAAGCGTTGAAGCATGGCCATTTGTTTATCGACTTCTAATAATAAGATTTTTTTGGGGGAGAAAAGTTCCAGATTTACTAAATATAGAGCTTAAGTAGTAGGAGGAAAATGATTTTTACTAAGAAAGACTCATTATTAGAGGAGATGATCATATGTTTTTAGCTAAATGTGCTTACAAATTAGCTGGTAGGATTTGTTTATCTTCGATTATTTAAATTTATCTTCGATTTTGCCCTACTTATCTTCGATTCGCTAGATTTCGACAATCCGAAGCATTACACCCCTGTGATTGTTCTTTCACTACTAATCGGTCATTGGGAAGGTTGTTGCTGCGTTAAGAAATGAGTATGGTGGACAGGCTGTGGAAAAGAAGTGAAAAAGAAAGAAGAAGCTGCCTACTGGGGCAACTCCTTCTATGAAGGATTATTTGGGACAAAATTTGTTTGAGGACTTAATTCTCCTTCAATCATTGTATCGTTTGTATCGGTTTGTAATAAAGGTACAGACTGATATGGACTATATTTTATTTGAACCATATGAACCCAATTAAAAAATTCTCTTTTACGATGATAGCCTGCTGTTGGATTAAAAAATGTGACCGGGTTGCCGTAGGGAATGACAGCCGGTAGTAATAGTGTTACAAACATTTAATATTCACCCTATTTATACATATTAGTAATCTATTGTTTCCTTTAACACGACCTTTTTCTTATTAATCGATAGATTACATACAGAAGTAGAAAAGACATAATCATCACAACTGATATTGTGGTGCCAATCTTACCAAAGACCTCTAATGCTGGAATTTCGGAGTGAAGTTGCTCAGATGGGATTAACCATGCTCCAGCTGAAAGCAAAAAAATGACAAAGATCGGTATTAGGTTTTTTAGCAGCATTGACACTCAACATCCCCTTATTAAGCTTTTTTATATGGTATGACCATCGTGATATTTAGTTCCAGCCTTTTTTATTTTTCCTCAATTAGTATTTTAATAGGTATATATCTATAAAAAAGGGTCAATGCTTTCTCATGAGGGGAGAGAGAGCAATGATCAAACAAATTGGACTAATATTAAGTTGTCTTATTACTATTATTTTTTATTCTATTCATTCTGTAGAAGGAAGTAATAGAGAATATAAATTAGAAGAAATGATCGAAATCGCAGAAAAAAATCAGATAAGCATCACTTCATGGCAAGGATACTTGAAAGCAGATCTAGGTACTGCGAATAGCGATAAAGAAGTAAATAAAATAGTGAGAAATACAAAAGCCAAGTTTCCTTTTATACACGAATGGATTACACATGAACCGGAAAACCATCATGTTACTGTTGAGGCAAAAATAGATAAACAGGTAACTAGCCAACTTTATAAAATACAAATTTATATCACTGAAAGCAATGAAGGTTTTCAAATGTTTTTAACATTACAATTCAAAGATAAATCTTTAGATGGTGAGGAACTTCATCAACTCTTGGATAATATGAATCTGAAGATGGACAAAGAGTATTATACAATTAATGGATATCTTGAGGGGAAACCCGACTTGGAGAAAATAACAACAAACCTTATGGATGGTTTTGGAGCAGATTATATTGAGGGTGTTAAAGAAGAAGGGTTTCAATCAATATCCGGTTTCACGTCAAAATGGGAAGAAAGCATCCCAGCCAAGAATAACAAGAAAGTGAATTTGCAAATGGGATTACGCTATAGCCCCGATCAAGAGCGGACAAATGTGACAATTGGGACACCGATTATTATTACGGAATATTAATAGTGAAAAAGGCCAAGCACTTAGTTTGTATCTGACTAAGCTGCTTGGCCTTTTTTACAGGTCTAGACATTATTGTGGTTTTTCTAGTTACTGGAATATTTTTGTTGATTTTTACAAAAGAAGTATTATAATAATCAATGTACTAACGTTCGTTAGTTGTTGTTAAACTTACTTTGAATTGCTTAATTAGGTAAATGACTCGTTATTATAAAGAAATGTGTGGAACTAGATTACTAGGAGATGTGAAGCTATGAAAGTGAAGAAAAAGTCTACATTTTGGAAAAGAACGAGAAATATTTTGATCGTCTTACTATCATTCTTTTTGATATGGATTGCATATCATCAAACTATGACGAAATTTGAGCAAAAAAAATACCCTGCAATTGGGCAATACGTTGAGGTAGATGGAAAGAAAATGCATGTATATTCAAAGGGAAAAGGTGAACATACTGTTGTTCTTTTAAGTGGGTTAGGTACGACAGCCCCTGCCTTAGATTTCGAACCGTTGATGAATGAATTAGCAAAACATCATAAAGTTGTTGTCATTGAGCCCTTTGGTTATGGCTGGAGTGAGTTTACAAAGAAGGAACGAACAGTAGAGAACATAACAGAGGAAATGAGAACAGCTCTTAAGGAAAGCAATATTGATGGACCTTATATCTTCATGCCTCATTCTGTTTCAGGAATTTATAGTATGTATTACGTTAATCAATATCCAGATGAAGTGGAAGCCATTATTGGTATTGATAGCACCTTACCAATGGCAACAGAATACTTTCAAGAATCTACACCAGATTTGCCAGGATATCTGAAATTTGTTGCTCCGACGGGAATCGCAAGAGCTGCTGTAAATGTGATTTCAAATAACTTTCTACCTATCGCAGATGAAGGAACTTATTCTGAACAGAATTTAATGATGACGAAGAAGCTTTCTGCTTGGAAGGCTTACAATTCGAATGTGATCGAAGAAGCACAAGAGTTAAGCAATAATATTAAGAAAACAAAGAATTTGGTATTTCCTCCAAATATGCCTATTATGATGTTCACGACGAAAGAAGACAAGGTGAATGAAGAAGGAAAATCAAATGTGACCTTTTATCAAGATCAATTGCAAAATCAAAGTACAAGTGAACTTATCACCTTAGATGGACATCATTATTTGCATTGGACAAAATCTCAGGAAATGAGTAAACAAATTAATGAGTTTATTGAGAGTCAATTGGAAGGTGAATAGAGGTTGTTCAAAAACCGTTCTTAGTTAGGGTTTCATTAAGTGAAATAATAAAATTAGAAAAAATAGTAAATCGTTACTTTACATACAGTAGGGGGGTATGGTATAAAATAAATATAGAAATTATTTCCTTGTTAGATATTGGAGGTTAAAAGTTATGGAAGCATTATTGGAAAACAAATTACAAACACAAAGTAAACAAAAATCTCTTGTGTTAAGTATTTTTCTTACAGGTATCTTTATGGGGGCTTTAGATCATGGAATTGTCGGACCCGCGTTAAGCTCAATTGTTCGTACTTTTGGTATTAATACTTCATGGGGGGTATGGAGTTTCACCATTTATACTTTACTGTTTGCTGTTAGTATACCCCTAATGGGTAAATTTTCGGACCGATTCGGCAGAAAGCAAGTTTTCATGACTGGTATTTTGTTATTTGGATTAGGTTCTTTATTTTCAGCCGTTGCTCCTAACTTCTTAACCTTTTTAATAGGAAGGAGTATTCAGGCGATAGGTACAGGGGGTATCTTTCCAATCACTGCTGCTTACATTACTGTAAGTTATCCAGCAGAAGAGCGTGCAAAAGCAATGGGATGGATTGGGGTAGTATTTGGTTTTGGCAGTATTATGGGTCCTATTGTTGGAGGATATATTATTCAACATTTCGCATGGCAATGGATTTTCTTCATCAATGTTCCAATTTCTATTCTAGTAATTTTATTAATGAGTACGATGAAATTACCGCAAACAATTAGTAAAAAACCAATTGATTATCTAGGTATTATCTTACTAACAGGTATGATTCTTTCCATTATGCTGGGGATTACATTAAAAAATATCACAATGCTAATGATCGGATTACTAATCGTTCCATTGTTCATTAAAACAGAAAAGCAATCACAAGATCCTATTATTAAACTAGGTTATTTCAAATCAAGATATGTGTTAGTGGTTTTATTCTTATCACTAATGTCCGGCTTCATCATGGCATCAACAATGAATTTATTACCACTATATATAGAAACAAACTTTGAGGTAACGAAGGCACAATCATCCTATGGGGTGGCTCCACTTGCTGTAGCTTCTATGATTGCCTCACTGATAGGCGGGTATTTGGTTTCAAAATGGGGAGCTAAACATGTATTGTTTTTAGGATTTGCGATTACATTAATCGGCTCACTTTCTTTTATCTTTCCTGTTAATTATCTCTTACTCCTTATTTCTGCTGCTATAGCAGGGTTTGGAATTGGAATTATTATTGGTGCACCATTAAATATTCTTATTATACAGGGCACATCAATTCAAGAAGCAGGTTCAGCAGTTGGATTGTTAAGTTTATTTAGATCATTAGGCTCAACAGTTGGACCAACAATTGCAGGGATCATTTTGTCATCAATTGCTAGCGGCTTCTCCTATGTATTTGCTGTGTTGATGATTGTTTCAAGCATAGCATTGCTGTTGTTTATAAATTTAAAAAAGTGAGGGGTGTTTACATTGAAACAACGATACATTCTTGAGCTGTATACTCGACCAACCTGCTCTGACTGCCAAGAAGCGAAAAAGTATCTTCAAGAAAATGAAATACCCTATATCGATAAAGATGTAAGTAAGAATTCTAGTTTGGAAAAAGAGCTTATACAATTATCGGGAACAAGGATTGTACCAACTTTTGCTTTCTATAAGAAGGGATTTCTTGGATCTAAAAAGTTGGTTAAAAATATCATTGGATTTGAGATGAATAAACAAGAGATTTCTACCTATTTAGAATAATGACTAAAAATACTTTAGGAGGTAACCCTATGAAAATAGTATTAATTGGTGCTAATGGAACAATTGGTCGTGCAGTCCGACAAGAGTTAGAACAACGTCATGAAGTAGTGTCAGCAGGAAGAAGAGAATCAGATATCTTTGTGGATATCACTTCTCCAGATAGTATAAGGGACATGTACCTATCTGTAGGTGAGGTTGACGCAGTTATTAGTGCCACGGGTGAAACCTATTTTGGTCCCTTAAAGGAATTAACACCACAGACCAATGATTTATCCATTAATAGTAAATTAAAAGGTCAAGTGAATCTCGTTCTAATAGGACAGCATTTTATTAAGGATAGTGGTAGCTTTACGTTAACCACCGGCATTATCATGGAAGATCCTATAATTGGAGGTACTTCGGCAGCAATGGTAGGCGGAGCTATAAAAAGTTTCGTAGAATCAGCTGCAATCGAATTACCAAGGGGAATTAGAATCAATAATGTTAGTCCAAATGTGTTAGTGGAGTCAATCGATAAGTATGGCCCATATTTTCAGGGTTTTGATCCTGTTCCAGGAAGTAAAGTCGCAAAAGCATATGTGAAAAGTGTAGAAGGTGCTCAAACCGGAAAGACCTATCGGGTTTACTAATGGTACTAGTCAAAACAAGGTGTGGAGGATTACATGAAGCCTTTTATAAAAAGCTACCAATATAATGTTATTAAGTCAGATGTAATAGGGTTAGTTCATGTTCATGAATCTGGTTGCAGCATGGATGTTTTAGATAGTATTAAGCAAATGATGAGGGAAAGAATTTATCATTTATTTCCTAACTTAGATCAAAATAAGAAAGCTTTATTTGATCCAATTTTTTATCTTAATGATAAAAAGGAGGCATTGGTTTATTTGCTTAGGTTGAAGATTTATGTTATTCCATTTAGGAAGATTTCTGAGCCATTATTTAGCACGCTGTTTGATAACGAAAAAAGTGTCAAACTTCCTTCCATAGAAAATATAGATTTAAGAGACATTAGTTATTTTAAGTGGCAAGATCCTGGTGTAAACAAGCAATTTATCATTGCTACAATGGATAATGAGTTAGTAGGTATAAAAGGAATATTTACAAGGGCGAATAAAGGAATTTGTGAAGTTTGCAATCGTTATGAACAAATAGGTGTTTTTACAATTGAAACAGAAACCTCAACTAAGCAAAGTCATTATATGTGCCAAGATAACATGAAATGTAATCAGTATCTAACCTCTTTAGATTCACTTCACAGAATAATCACATCACACACTGATGAGAAAAAAACCACTATGACTCTCGTAAATTCTTAAGCTTTATCTAAAGAAACAGATAGTTCGTATAATCCCTAAGGGGAAAATAGATCATCTAATCCTTACATTTTGAGGGTCTTACGTATTTGTAAGGCCCTATTAGTGATTTTTATCCAACGCAAGCTTTAAACCAAATCCGATTAAAACCAGACCTGTAGCCCTATCCATGATTATTTGTACTTTCGGAGACAACAGCCATTCACGTAAATAGTTAATGAAAAATACATAAATGAAAAACCAAGAAATTGATAGCAGTGTATAAATAACTCCCATAATGATTAGTTGCTGTGTGGCGTTTTCACCTGTTTGAATAAATTGTGGTAAAAATGTTAGAAAAAACATAGCAACCTTAGGATTGAGTACATTTGATATGAGACCTTGCTTAAATGCGGACTTTTTCATTTGGGCATCTTGTTGATTTTCAGCAGCAGGATCTTTTTTCTTTCTTGAAATAAAAGAAGAAATCCCGAGATATATCAGGTAAAAGGCACCCACATATTTTAAAATTTCAAAGGCAACAGCTGACTGAAGCAAAATAGCTGAAAGACCAAAGGCAGCTGCAAATGTGTGAACGAAAGATCCAGTTGTAATTCCTAAAGCCATGCTAAATCCATCTTTTCTACCGTCTGAAATCGTTCTTTTTGTAATAAGGGCAGTGTCAATACCTGGACTCATTACCACAAATAAAGAAAGAACCAAAAACGTTAAGAAATCATTCATTTTCTCCACTCCTAACTCGACCTGTAAAATTTAGTAAGGTAAAATAGAATTTAACAATTGTTAAATTCAGTTTAACACAATATATTCAATTTGATTTAAAATAGTTAAATTATATTTAATTATTTTGCTAAGGGGGATGATGATGGAAAATATAGATATTGGAAAAAAAGTTGAGAAGTTTAGAAAAGCAAAAGGGTTTAGCAGCAGAGAGTTAGCAAAAATAGCTGAAATAACACCCTCCATGTTAAGTCAAATTGAAAGAGGATTAGCTAATCCATCAATCCAGACATTAAAGGTATTAGCAAAGGCTCTTGATGTTCCGACATTTAGCTTTTTACTTGAAGAAACAAAAACAGAGGATTTAGTTGTAAGATCCCATTCACGTAAAAAAATGGTTGTTGAAAACCTATCGTATGAGCTAGTGTCACCTGATTTTACAGGCACATTGGCAACGGCCATTATGACAGTCCCTCCTAACACCTCTTCGTCTGAAAAGCTTTTAGAGCATAAAGGAGAAGAAGTGGCTATTGTAATAGAAGGGAAAATAAAAGTGTTTTTAGATCGTGAAGAATACAGATTAGAAACTGGTGATAGCGTCAAAATTCCAGCATATATGAAGCATAAATGGGAAAATAGCTTTACTGAAAAAGCTGTTATTCTATTTTCAGTAACACCACCAGCTTTTTAATTTTTATATAAAAAAGAACAGTGAACAAAGAGGAGGAAGAACATGGGATTATTTAAAAAGTTATTTGGTATAGAAGAAGCTAAATCAACACCTAAAAGTGATGCTAAGGAAGATTTAACGTTAGTCACAGTTTACAGAGAGTTTGATGATGAGGATCATGACGAGTTAAACAAGCATTATTAGTATGAAGATGATTTATGGCAGTTCAATAATGTCGGAGAGTCTCAAGCATTCTCAAGAGACATTGCTCTTGAAGAAGGAATTCCCTTATATTATCTAACAGATTTTCCTTGCTTCTTTGTTTACGATTATAGAAGTGGCAAGTTGGATTATTCAACTCCTTTATATATGGCAAAGGATAAGCAAAGTATGCTGGAATTTTTGAAAGACTACTAATTTTAATTCTATGAGGAGATGATTTACTACTTGTTAGCGGTGAGAAAATAGTAGAGTTTTGTAGAATCGAAGATAAGATGCCTAAAATCGAAGATAAAGTACCGAGAATCGAAGATAAACTGATTCAAGCAGTCCTTGTAAGTAAGTACCTATATAAAAAAGGAGATTAATCGGATGAATACAATGAAATTAAACCTGTTTCGTGGAGAAAAACTAAAGCTGGCTCTGCCATTAGAAGAAGACTTTGAAACAATGGAGAAGTGGGGAGAAGATGCTGAGTATCTTCGCAATGTTGATACTGAAATCGCACTTCCTAAAAATAAGGAGCAGTTAGCAGAAGAAGGAAAATCGAGCCACACTGAAATATTCTTCACTTTAAAAACGATTCAAGACAATAGATTAATAGGGTTGATTTGTATTCACTCAATTGAATGGAATAACAGAACCGGACTTTTAGCGATAGGCATCGGAGACTCAACTAATAGAGGGAAAGGATATGGAACAGAGGCACTACAATTGATTCTTCGCTATGCGTTTCATGAAGCCAATTTAGATCGAGTTGGTCTTGAGGTGATTGAGTATAATATCGGCGGTTTAAAAGCATATGAACGAGTAGGGTTTCAATTAGAAGGAAGAAAAAGATCGGCTGTTTATAGAGATGGAAAAAGGTACGACGTTTTAGTTATGGGAATTTTAAGGAATGAGTGGGAGAGTCATTTAATTTAATGGAGAAAGAACCAACTTCAGCTAAGAATATAAGGTCCCATGAAAAGCATGCAGAGAACTGATACTGTTTCTGCATGCTTTTATCATGATTAATTATTTTCCTCAGACGGTTCCTCATCCAAGTCGGGTTCTTCTTCATCCATTCCAGGAGCTTCGTTACCTTCTTCAGATGGTTCCTCATCTAAATCTGGTTCCTCTTCATCCATTCCAGGTGTTTCGACCTCAGGTGGTGCAGGGTCTTGTTCTTCTGCTGTGTTACAGCCAAACAAAAATCCTAATGAAAGAAAAATCGTCAGTAATGACATTAGTCGTTTTGTATTCATAACCATCCTCCTTTGCTTAGTAATTATATGTTTTGGTGAAAACTCAAAATTATACAGGTTTCTGTAAAAAACTTAAGGTTAATTTAAGGTTTGTCATATATAGTAAATTTTGGTAGGAAGCTTAATGAAGACTACTTGAAAAGTACGTGATACTCAGATGAGGAGTAAACGATGGGAGGGCATATGAGCACGATGACTATTAATATAGACACGATTACAATAAACTCTTCGCGCTATGAATCGCTATATAAACAGTACATACGATTAATTAATTCATTTGAAAAAGGTTATAACGAAAGGGAATTAGAGATCATTGAGGAGTTTATCGTATTTTTATCAACTCATACTAGAATGAGAAAAATTGAAAGAGTGGGAAAAAATCAGTTGGTTTTGTTTGCCAAATATCGAATAAAAAATAACGAAGAACATACAACTGAAAGCATATTAAGAGAGGTAGTTAGAACATTAACTGCTTTAAAAAGATTACATCGTTTAAATTTGGATGTTTCATTAAGAAATTACCAATTCTGGAGAGAGGTTCTTAGCTAATGGAGGACGTCTCTCTTTTTTAATAACTACAACAATGATGAGATCTTTACTTTCGTAAATAAAAAACAAAATAATCCATCATACTAGTAAGGAAAGAGCGTTGAGTTGAAATCGGTTAAAACTTTTTTGAGAAAGGATCCACACTCATGAAAACAACTAGGAGTAAGGATGAACCCGATTTATTATATTATTGCAATAAAAATCATACAAGTGAAATAGTAAATGAATTTTTTATCCCTGAGAAAAATGATGATACACTGTGGGTTCATATTACTCCTTCTACTAAAGGTGAGTTAAAAAAAATCATTGAATCATTAAATATACATACTCTTGCAGCAGAAGCTATTGCTACTTTCAGTGATTCACCAAGAATGGATGTATATAGCTATCACACATATATTTCAACATTCATTATAAAAGAAGATTACTCTAATGTTAGAATTAGTATCTTATTAGGAGGTAATTATGTCATAACCCATGAAGAAGAAAATGACTTGCAATTTTTTTCTACTATACTAGAGGATTTTCAAGACCATCCGCAGCACATGAGCAGTCCAGGGCACATCCTGTATCATATATTAGACCATGTTAGTGAGTATTACCTGCAAGCAGTTGATGCTATTGCAGATGAAATACAGGAGCTTGAAAAATCTGTTTTCAAATATCCGTTTGCTAATGAAATAGGTCATGAAGTGTATAATTGGAAAGGGAAAATTCATTCTTTAAGACAAGTTGTTGAAGCTCAAGAGTCTGTTATAAACGATATTGGAGAATCAGATTCCAAATATATTAATGAAGATTCAGCGATATACCTAAAGACTCTAGGCAAAAATTTTGAACGAGTTGTCAGTGCATTTGATACATTTATTGAAACTTTAACAGGTATCTTTGATTTACAAATGTCTCTTAAATCCGATCATATGAATTCTATTATGAAAACTCTAACATTAGTTAGTGTTATTTTTATTCCCATGACATTCATTGCTGGTTTATATGGAATGAATTTTGAAAATATGCCTGAATTAACATGGAATTTTGGTTATGGATTAGCCCTTGTTGTTATGTTTGGGATAGGCATTAGTATTGCTTTATTTTTTAGGAGTAAGGGATGGTGGGGGAAGCGGCCATCACAAGATAAAAGAAATAAATGACTAAGATTAGCTATGTAATTCTTAGCAAGGTACTTATTAGGTATACACTCTAATAAGTACCTTGCTAATTTTTATTTTAAAATTTTTGATTTACAAGATTTAATATGGTAGACGAACCTTCATTCAACCTTAAAATAGTGTTTTCTCAATCCACCTAAATTTCCTCCACTCAACATTCTTTCACCCTTCATATTTATATAAAAGCATGCAAAAAGGTTGCTCTAGACCCACCCGACTTGTTGTTGCTATGATATGAAAGGCGATAAGGAGGTTTGTGATGGAAGAAGAAAAGTATCGGAACCTAAAACTTGGCGAACGTGGTGCTATTATTAGCATCGTTGCATATATATGTTTATCACTTTTAAAGCTTGTTGTTGGCTACATAAGTAACTCGGATGCACTGAAAGCAGATGGATTAAACAATTCAACGGATGTAATTGCATCCATTGCTGTACTCATTGGTCTAAAGCTTTCACAACGACCTCCTGATGAGGATCATGGTTATGGGCACTGGAAAAGTGAGACAATTGCATCGCTGCTGGCTTCCTTTATTATGATGGCAGTAGGATTGCAAGTATTGTTTGATGGAATTGTATCAATATTTGATGGGGAAAAAGAATCACCAGGTATTATTGCTGCATATGTAGGGGTGTTTTCTGCACTCGTGATGTATTTTGTGTATCGTTATAACAAAAAATTAGCTGAAAACATTAAGAGTAGTGCTGTGATGGCTGCAGCAAAGGACAATTTATCAGATGCCTGGGTTAGTATCGGGGCGGCCATTGGAATCATTGGTTCTCAACTCAATATGCCGTGGTTAGACACAGTCACTGCCATTATTGTTGGCATAATAATATGTAAAACAGCCTGGGACATTTTCAGGCAATCTTCACATGAACTTTCAGACGGATTTGATCAAGATAAATTACGCTTGTATCAGGAAGTTATTTTAAAGGTAGATGGTGTTAAGGGTATTAAGCAAATTAAGGGGAGAAATTACGGAAACAATGAAGTGATTGATGTTGTGATTCTTGTAAATTCTTCATTAAATATCACAAAGGCTCATGATATTGCGACAATGGTTGAAAAAATGATGACTATTGAATATGGTGTGCATGATGTTCATATACATGTTGAACCGAATTAATGGGAAGCTGTTCTTCGAGTGGAAGAGTGGCTTTTTTTATGTAAGTTGGGATTTAGCGGATAAATATTTGGAATCGTCAAATATAAGATGGAAATGATCAAATGAAATGAGTAAATAAACCTTAATTGAACATAAAAAGGAGTGTATTTGGATACACTCGCTCGATTGTTTACATGCTGCGATGAAGACTGTCAGCATAGCACTTTCACCAAATGATAGTACGAATAACATCTGCACTACATGTTCTCTCAAAAGCTCCTTTCATCTTCTTATGACATATGAACAAATAGCGGTGCTATAGTTACAGCAGCATATTTGTTTGAGATAAAAAAATGACAAAAAGATTTTAATTACTAGTTGACGGGTAGGAATAATATGAATTATAATCAGCTTAATCAAAAAATGAAATAAAAAAGCCGATCGGACCACCGAAGGCATAACTCTTATTCTGCTGTTTCATGTAGAGGAGTTATGCCTTTTTTATTATCATTTTTTATCATGAAAGAGGTGTTTATTGATGAAAAAGTTACTTGTTTTCGCAATTATTGGTTTTCTTGCACAATTGATTGATGGTGCCTTAGGAATGGCCTATGGTGTCACATCCACAACGCTTTTACTAACATTCGGGATTGCACCAGCAGTTGCTTCAGCATCTGTTCATCTGGCTGAAGTTGTGACAACAGCAGCCTCCGGGGCATCACATATCAAGTTTGGTAATGTGGATAAGCAGACGGTGTATCGACTGATTATTCCAGGTTCGATTGGCGCTTTTTTAGGTGCTACCTTCTTAAGTAATTTACCTGGTGATCTAGCAAAACCTTATATCTCTTTATTTCTTCTTTTGTTAGGGGTTTATGTTCTTATCCGATTTCTATTTAAGTTTCGTCAAACAGAAGAGAAAAAGGGTATTGAGCTTAGTCGAAAACAATCCATTCCTTTAGGCTTAATCGCAGGTTTTGCCGACGCAACGGGTGGAGGTGGCTGGGGTCCTATTGCGACGCCTGTCTTATTATCAAAAAAAGGAATGAGTCCACGTAAAGTTGTGGGAACGGTTGATACAAGTGAGTTTGCAATTGCAGTATCTGCTACACTAGGATTTCTAATTTCTCTTGGGTGGGAAGAGGTTAACTGGCTATGGGTAGGTGCTCTAATGATTGGTGGTATTATCGCTGCTCCGATTGCGGCATGGTTAGTCCAAAAAGTTCATGCACAATTAATGGGCGTTTTAGTTGGCGGATTTATTATTCTTGTGAACTCCAGAACACTACTAAATTCCTGGGTTGAAAATACAGGTTTTTATCCTTATATCTATGTTGGGATTGCCCTTGTCTGGGTGGTAGCTATTTTCTATACAATTTCTAAAATAAGAATTTATAAAAATGTCAATCAAGCAGAAATCAATTCATAAAAAGCTGACTAGTAAACTGTAGGCTCTCGAAACAGTAATTTCAGAGAAAAAAGTTTTTCTAGCTATAGATGTTTTGATGATGACTCGTTAACAAAGGCTTCTATTCTTAATATTCATCCTTTGATTATTAAGATTTGGAAGCCTTTTCCTTTTTAAGAAAAAGTAGTTTTAGTTGAGGTGGAGTAAGCTAAATCTTTTTCAAAATAGTTCGGTATGATTAAAAACGGACTCGTCTTATAATAAAACTTATTCTTAGAAAGTGTGAAAAAATTTAGTGAAAATCCTTCCAAAAATGTAGTTGATTTAATGAAAGAAACATAATATATTATAAAAAAAATAGATAAAACACATCGAATTACTTGGTTTTTGGTGGGTGGATTTAGTTTACTGAATGGAGAGGATCTTGTTGTCTACAAAAAATAAAATTGATAAAGAGGTAATCGATAAAATTGTCAGCTTCTTGGAAAGTATGGAATATGGTACTGTTCAAATTACAGTACATGACTCTCAAGTGACTCAAATTGAAAAAGGGGAAAAATACAGATTTGCTTTAAAAAAAAATGAAGAAAAGGACTGAAAATAAAAGGAGGCTAAGCATGTAATCGTTAGTGGAGTATTAATTTAAAATCAGTTTTTAAAATAAATGTTGACATTCCAAATAAGAATCGGTAAATTTAGATTAAATTTAATAACCGATAGATTTTACTTGATCTAAATGATAAATAGTTTTTAGCACATTATTAATACGTTTTATTGATAATCTGAAAAAGACGAAGATAATTAATTTAGATACGAGGTGAAGATAAATCGGTATATTTCTTAACAAGATGACGATGTTAGGAAGTATACCGATTTTTTTATTAGGGAGAAGGTGGGAACATGAAGTCAAAGGGAATAATCGAGTCTGAAATAAGTAAGGCGTTAACACAGTGGGAAAAGGATTTTCTAGGACGTGGTTCCGTTTCTGTGAAAACAGATATCTTACGGGACATGATTATTGTGAATTTAAGAGGAGTGTTGGCACCGGCCGAGCTCATCCTTTGTAAAACAAAGGAAGGAATGCAATCGATTAAGAGAACCCGTTCCGATTTAGTGGAGTCAGGAATTGAAACATTAGGAGAAATCATTTTTACTATTACTGGAGAAAAAATAAGAAGCTTCCACACAGATATTAGCACAGTAACAGGTGAACGAGTGATGCTGTTTAAGCTAAATCGCAATCTTGAGGAAACGTTTGAGAAATAAATAGAGGGAGACAACCAAAAAAGCTTGTAGCTTAGTTGAAAGTAAACCGGCAAATTTAAGATGAAATGGGTCATACCATTACTTCTTAAGTTGTCGGTTTTTTTATTGGAATGACGAAGGTAGTGTCAAAAGATTTATGAAAACTACCTAAAGGGTTAGCTTCTCTCCTATTTACTGGATGGAGATGCGCCGCAATCTCTCTTGACAAACACGCCAATGGTTTGTGGATTGTTTAACAAGGGCGAAGGGAACAAAAGAAGGCATACCAAATAAGCCCTTGGTTGTTTCCATTTTAAACCATTGGCAAGTTCGGTTTGTCAAGAGTTCGCTCCGCCGATTGCTGAATTAGCTTAAGGGCTCAGCTAAACAAAAAGTTAGGCTTGTCTTTGTTCTACTATCCATTGTTGTGCTAATCCAATGAGCTTTGTCCAACGTGCTGGCATTGTTGGAAGCCCCTTGAGTTCTGGATTCACTACGGGCACTTTTCCTTCTAAGGCGGCATGCGGACGCAAAAAGTTAAAGTAGGCCGTAAATAAGGTGACGTATGAAATGGAACCATGTTCAGAGCCGAATCCATGAGTGGAGCGATAATTGCCCTTAAAGGTGCGGTTAAGTCTCTCAATTATTTGTTTCATTGGTCTATATTCGGTTGAAACAGGGTCCTCATTGGTTAATCCAATGACCTGCTTCACATCGAATAAAATCTCATGTTGAGCGAAGAAATGTTGGGCTAAAAGATAGATTGGATTCCCGTCTACCACAAAGGTCAGATTTTCTGGAATCTCTTTCATCTTGATTAAGACCTCATCAATTGCTCGAATGGCTGTTGCTGTGTCTCGATTAGGCGACACCGGATACGAAAGAATAATCTTTTTCACGGCGTCAAAAAAGAAAAATAAATAATGCCATCGACCGTTTACTCTGATATACGTTTCATCACCGCAGAATTGGTCTGAAAGTTCATAGGGATAGTGATCCACATAAGGTTTAAGTAATAAAGCTACGCTATTTTCGTAGTTCAATACAGTCTGATGTGAAATCATCACTCCGTGTACGTCCTGCATAATCGCAGCTGTTTTACGGGCCGAAAGGCCATAGTTTACATGATAGGTTAGGATCAATCCTAATGTATGTGGGGATGCATAAATCTTTGATAAGTCCACGGCCGGCAGTTCTGGTGATTCCTTAGATAACGGCTGGAAATCGATATAAAACTGACGGAAAATGTATCTCAATTTAAATGCTTGAGGGTCCTTTTTGAACCTTTTCTTTTCTTTTGAAGTCATCCCATTGAGCTTCTTTTGATAATAAGAACAGTCATTGTTCTTGCACTTAAACACGTGAAAATCTTTTCTTTCTTTTATTTTCTCGAGAGTCTTGGAACAATGAGGACACTTCAGGATGGCCTCCTTAGAGTAACGGTTCTTTTCACTGAAAAGTTCTGTACACACCTTGCATTGATACTGACCTTTATCTCCATTGTTGGCATAAAGATAATCCGATGGAGCACCACACTTTGGACAGTTCATGGCTTTAGGTACGGAAACTTTTGCATTCTTACGCCTTTGAACAGGTTTGAGAGCTTTCCCGTTCTTCTCTAGATATTCACTAAGAAGAACTCGATAATCAAGCTGTTCTAGAACTTCAATGACCGGAAGGTCATCCACTTGAAGTTTTCGATAAGGTTTATTTACGGGCTGTTCAGTAGGTTTATCGAACATGCTTTTACCAATCAATAAAGTAAGCAATGTTCGAATGAGTTGTTCTTGATAGTTTATAAAAGTTAATAAATAGGTTATAATTTGAGGGTACAAATTGTCACTTCCATTCTTGGTTGTTGGGTGTGTGGTAACCTCAATTATCCAAAGAATTTAGGGGGTGGCAATTTTTTTGCCTATAAAGCCCTCTATGGAGATATTTTATAACCTATTTCTTATAGAAGTTTTGACAATACGAGTGGTTAACAGGGGAGAACAATATGGAAACGATCATTAAGAAAAATATGAATCTGGTTCAAATGCATCCCCTTATTCCAAAATCAATCGCAGTTCATGGTATTGTTGTGGATACGAAGACAAATCATATTGAAATGGTTTCTTAGACTAGGAAAAGGTAAAGGGTGATAAACCGTTGCGAGGTCATTGCCCTTTACCTTTTCATTACTCATAAAAGCTCATTTCATAAAGGTTTTAAAATAAAAAATAAATCTCTTGAATTAACACCATTCTTCGCTCATAATGAGAAAGGAATTTTTTCTATAGGGTGAAGTGGATGGGACCAGAACTAAGTTCAATTAATAATAACGAATTATCTTGTATTTATTTAAAATATAAAAAACAATTAAAAGTACATAAGAGTAGAGGATCTTTTTATGATCTGAATAGAGTGATTGAAATTAAAAAATTCCTATCTTTAGTGAAATGGGAAATGAAAAACCGCGGCATGAATCATAAAGAGATTAAGAAGAAGCAAAAAGTGTTGTAATACGAATTTTAAGAGTAAAAAGAGATCATCGTCAGTAGAGAGATGATCTCTTTAATATTTATGCTTTAAACTTCTTAATCACTTTATTTAAATTTTGTGCCATTTCACTTAATCCTTCAGCTGATGAAGAGACTTCTTCCATTGTGGCGTTTTGTTCCTCAGTAGAGGCAGCAACGTTTTGGATACTTACTGAGGATTGTTCGACTATATCTCTGGCTTCTTTCATTCCTTCTGTAACTATTTGTGTATTTGAGTGAATTTGATTTACAATAGCAGCCACTTCATGTGATTCAGCTGCTACCTGTTGGATCGCTCCAAGAATGTTTTTGAATGAGTCACCGGTTTGACTTACTAGCTTTAACCCTTCATTTACAACATCTGTTCCATTATTCATAGATCTTACCGCTTTTTCGGATTCTTCTTGTATTTCTTCTATGAGTTGACGAATTTGACCTGCTGCATCTGCGGATTGCACAGCCAACTTTCGAACCTCATCGGCAACGACAGCAAATCCTTTTCCTTGTTCACCCGCACGAGCTGCTTCGATTGCAGCATTTAAAGCAAGTAAGTCGGTTTGACTTGCAACCTTGGTTATTAATTCGATTATATGGCCAATTTCCTTAGACTTATTACTTAGTGTATGAACAACTTCAGCAGACTCCATTGCAGAATCCTGCACCAATCTCATTTGATTAATTGTTTTATTAACTACATCGTTACCCAGTGTTGCTTTTTCATTTGCCACAATAGTTAAATTCGCTACAGACTGAATGGATTCAGTTACTTTATTCATTCCTTTTGTAATTTTTTCAGCACTTTCAACTGATTGAATAACTGTGCTAACTTGTTTTTCAGCGCCTGCTGCAACCTCTTGCATCCCAAGAGTAATGTGTTGTGTTGCCAGATTCGTTGCATCGGCACTTGCAGATAACTCTTCAGAAGTTACCGAAACCTGGTGTGCGTTCAAGCGTACCTCATCAATTAGTTGTTGAAGATTTTGCTTCATGATATTAAAGGAATTTGCCAACTCACTGATTTCATCGCTATTTTTTACACTTATGTCTTCTTGTGTTAAGTCACCTGAAGCAATTCTTTTAGCTCCTTCTACTAATAAAGAAATAGGGCGAGTAATCATGCCGGACATGAACATGCCGATTAAGATGGCTAGAATCAGAGAAATGAGGCTCCATACTAGCATCATGTTTTTAACAGAAGATACCATTTTCGTATTTGCCTTTGTTTCAGTTTTCATCTCTTTTGTTTGTATTTCAACGATTCTATTTGCTGCTTCTTCGATTTGTATCGCTAATGGAATAATCTCTTCTCCAACAAGTTTGTTTGCTTGCTCTTCTTGAACCTGTTCTATAATTTGTTCCTTTAAGGAAGTGATAGTAGTTAAAAGTTCCTTGGCTTCTTCATCTTGTATATCTGCTTCAATGCTGTTTATCTGTTCGGTTATCTGATCAAGAGAATTTTCAAGAAACTCCATATTTTCTGTTCCTTCAGATTGCATATCTTTCAAGCTCGCAATGGAGCGAGATGCGTAGAGTTGTATATCTTTAATGCTTGTTAAATTAGTAGTTTGCTGCTCAACTAATTGCGAATAAGAGTTGTTGATATTATGAATCTGATAGTAAGATAGCGCACTCACCATCCCGATTAGAATAGCGAGTAGTAAAAAGCCGGACATTAATTTCTTTCGAATTGTAATCTTCATATGTAGTTCTCCTTTATGCATTAGCAAATAATGACTATATCTAAGGTTGTATTTTCTAGGGCTCTATTATTACGGAAGAACCTTAAAGGAACCTTAAAGGAACCTTAAAGGTTAATTTGAAGTGTCGACAAAATTCGGGAAGTGACAGGCACCACAAAACTCAATTTTTCTTGAATTTTCCTTCATTATTAGCACAAAGATGTCGATAAAAAGAGTGGAAGATTCTTTTAAAACTAGATGGTGACTAACTTAGTTTGTTTTGTTTTATGTCAGTAATAGATCAAGAAGGATATCTAGAATGTTTAACATAACGGTTTTTAGGGGAATTGACATGAATTTATTTTTTTATTTTCATATTTTTGATATTTCAGTCGTTGCTATATTGGCTATTTTGACGTGTAAGCTGGGGTTTGAATATAGTACAAAAATTAAGCGAGTAACAGATAAAAAAGAAATGAAGAAGAAGTTACTTCTTTTTTCTTTTGTAGTTGGTCTTGGTTTTTGGTCAATCTATACGTATGCATGCTTATCGCTGGATGTACCGATTGTCGCTGAGACAAATTACATATTATTACTACTCGTATTTTTACTATGTTTTCTTGGTGCCTATTTTACGTTATATATGGCAAAGGCTAAGGAATTCAAATGGTGGAAGTATATTATTTCAAGTATTGTCGTTTCCATGATGTTTATTGGAATTACAACAATTGGTTATTGGTGGACATTTCGTGAGTTAATCTACTTTAAGCCCGTTTCGTTTAGCATCTCTTGTCTAATCATAGTTACTTGTATTTTTAAACTTATGAAGTTTTTAAGGCAGATAACAAATGAAGATGAAGAAGTGGTTAAGAAGAGTTGGTTGAATATTGGTGCTATTTTATGTGGGATCTCAATAAGTGGAATCCCTTATCTGCTATTAACATCACTGCTTGATTTCAAAGGTGTTTTACAGTATGAATACAAAGGCTATACCTATTTACTTCCATATTTATATCCAATGCTCTCGAACACTTTATTAATGATACTCCCGGATATTATTTCAGATCGAATGTTGTCAACGACGACAGTTAAATATAAATCTCTTTTCAGCCATAACCCGAATGCTGTTTTTTCTGTTGATTTAAAAGGGAAAATAATGGATGTAAATAAAGAAACATTAAAGTTGGTAGGGTACAGTCGAGAAGAATTAATTGGGAAAGAGCTTTTTTCACTTTTACAACCTAATTTAGATAAACAAGCAATTATCAAGAAAGTAAAATCAGGTAGCATTGAAGATGTTGAAACGGTCATCGTGACAAAAGATCAACGAGCAGTTGATATTAAGATTACAACAATGAGGATCGTTATTAATAATGAAACAATCGGGTATTACGGGATTGCCAAGGATATTACTGAGGAAAAAAAGGCAAAACAAATGATTCATAAGCTGGCTTTTTACGATGAGCTAACAGGTCTATACAATAGAAGAAAGCTAATGGAGATATTAAACCTATGGGCAGCAAACGGTGAAGAGTTTCATATTTTATTATTGGATTTTGATCGTTTTAAACGAATAAATGATAGCTTTGGACATAGCTTCGGTGATTCTTTATTAAAAGAAATTGCTCTCAAGCTTAAACACGTTACAGGGAAAAAAGGTGTTGTCGGAAGGCTTGGAGGAGACGAGTTTCTCATTATGATTCCTTTGACAGAAACTCAAGACGGATATTTAGAGGAACTTGTTGATTGCTTTAGAAAGCCATTGAATGTTGAAGGAGTAGACGTGATATCAACTGCAAGTGTTGGTATCTCCACGCATCCACATCATTCAACTAATATTACGGAGTTAATGAAGTACGCGGATATTGCTATGTACCATACAAAAGAAAATGGATCAAATGGATATTCGTTTTTTTCAGAAAGTATGTTGGAAAATAAATTTAAAAACATTGCCATTGAAAATGAGCTACGCTATGCAATCGATCATAATCAAATATCAGTTTATCTACAGCCGAAATATAATATGGTCAATGGAGAGTTAATTGGAGCAGAATCACTTGCTAGATGGAACCACTGTACTCAGGGTATGATTGCTCCAAATATATTTATCCCTTTGGCTGAGGAAATTGGGGAAATTGATCGGCTGGAAAAGAATATGATTAAAGAGGTATGTGGCATACTTTCAAACTGGAAGAAGAAAGGGAAAAGAATTCATCAAACCTCTATTAATATATCTTTACCTACGTTACTACATGATGGTTTTATAAATTTTGTTTCTCATACACTTGTTGAAAACAAATTAGACGGCACTTTTTTGGAGTTTGAAATAACAGAGAGAATTGTGATGAAATATGAGGTTGAGGTAAATAGTCGACTTCAACAATTACGTAATATGGGCATTGAAATAAGCATAGATGACTTTGGAACTGGATATAGTTCACTTAGTTACTTGTACAAGCTAGAAGTGGACCGGTTGAAGATTGATAAGATGTTTGTTGATCAATGTGTGGGAAATTCAGAGGTTGTCTCAACCATTATTTCGATGGCAAAGGCACTAGGATTACAGGTGATTGCTGAAGGTGTTGAGGACGAAGACCAAATAAGAATTCTGAAAAAACTAGGTTGTATCGAGGGAGGCCACTGAAAATCTGACGATTTTAAAGATTATTCATGTGAGTTTAAAAAGAGCCGACTTTTTTTCCTTTTTTAGGAATTAAAGTCGGCTCTTTCTTTGCATTAGCCACATATTTTCTCTAATTTTCCCCTAGTAGCTTTAGAATTCTTTTAATGTTTACCGTAAATATAGCCATGGCGCCTTGCAACTCCATGCTAATTAGACCCGAGGATTTTGCCACATTATACCCGTGTCTGTGTTTTAATTCACTATTTTTCGCTTCAATTTTATAACGCTCTTTAGACTTTTCCTTAAAATATACACTTTTCTGGAATTGTGCTTGGGATGAATGTTGTTCAGACTTAAGGGAAACAGAATATGTTTTACTTTTGGCTCCCTCTTTGTAGCACCCTTCTCTGAAAGGACATCTCTTGCATTTTTCAACATTAAAATAGTAGGTATCAACTTGGTTTTTGCCTACTCCTTTTTTACCTTGCCTAGCTTTCCGTACAGCCATATGCCCTGCCTTGCAGACATACATGCCCGCATCCTTATTGAATTCAAATTCATCCTCTTTTTTTCGGGTACCCTGAGTTATGGAAGGATTTAATTTTGAGACCAGTTTAATTCCATTTTCCTTACTATATTGAATGTTGTCTTTCTCAGAATACGCAGTATCCCCAATAACCGTTTCAATTTCCATTCCTGCATCTATACTTTTCTCAACAAGTGTCTGTAGCTCTTTTCCATCATTTTTTTCTCCGGTTGTAATCGTTGCGGCTGTAATAATTCGCTCTTCACTCATCGCCAGATGAGTTTTATAGCCAAAGAATGATGAGTCAGCTGCTTTGTGTCCGACTTTGGCATCTAGATCATTCATGGACTGTAGCTGTTCGATATCATCTGCAACGGCTTCTTTCAGGAGATTAAGATGTTCCTTGACTTTTGGATACTCTAAAAGGCTTTCTTCCTTTTCAATCACTTCAATGAGCTCTTGGGAATAAGTAATCTCATCTTCAAGTAGATCATTGTTTGGCTTTACGGGGAATTTCTTCTTCATACTCTCGTTAATTTTATAAATTGCTTTTCTGAGGTTTTTGGAGCGCTCCATTAGTATTTCTTTTGGAGTCATTTGATTATATCTCGCCTTTGTATGGGTGGCATCTACAATAATGGACTTGCTTTTAATAATCTCTTTCTCAATGGCAATCTCCACTGTCTTATTGATAAGCATGTCTAATAAGTTCATGTCTTTTAACCTAAGCTTACGAAACTTTGTCAAAGAACTTGAATCAATAACGGCTTCCTCCGGAGCCATATCCAAAAAATATTTGAAGGACATATCATATTTTGAACGCTCGATAATATCAACATCTGAAACATCATGAATGGTTTTCAAAAACAAATATTTAAACATGCGAATAGGATCTATCGCATTCCGCCCATTATCTAGACAATATTTATCCTTTAATTCTTCGTAAATAAAAGAAAAGTCAATTAGATCCTTAATTCTTCGTAACATATTATCCTGAGGAACGACGATATCATATAGAGCCACATATGGACTAAACATCATTGTTTGTTGTTTTTGTATCATTGGAAACCACCCACTTATATTTATAATTTTAATTATAAAGTAAAAAAGGTAGAAAAGTTCACCTAAGTGAATCTTTCTACCTTTTACTTGGACTTTTTCAGTGGCCTCGTATCGAGGCCCAAGGATTTTACTTTTCGAGGCCTGTACCACATGGGGAATTTGAAGAGTTGTTGGATGAATACTCTACTGCTGACTTTTAAAGTTGGTAGTAGAGTATTCTTTTTATAAAAGAGTATGAGTGCTTACCCCTTATTATCTCTATACAACTTAAACACCTTCCGAGTTTCATTCAAGTACCGCATAAGTCGATATGGTTTACTTAGTATTCGAATCGGCAGGCTTGCTAGTAATTTACTTAAATCTTCTTTATACTCCTGAGTGATTCTCACTGGCTTTGTGGAAATCCGCTCATACACTTCTTTTTGAAATTCTTTAACAAGATTCATTTTTAACGCTTGTGTACGATGACATTCTTCACATTGAATTCCGTTTATTTTGCTATTAATGTTGTTTCTTACTGTCACCACCCGATATTTGTAGAGTTTCGTCGATTTCAAAGGTTTCGAGTATCGTTAACAGAAAAGTAGATTTTACTAACAAATGATGAAATTTTCTGGAGTAAGAGTAAGCATTATACTACCTTTAGGCAAGATGAATGTGGTAATGTTTCAGAAGATAATAAGTTCAAAGAATAGGTGATTATAAGTGTATGAAAAAGAAATTGTCTATGTTCTTTCTGATTCGGTGGGTGATACAGCAGAGCTGTTGGTCAAAACAGTTGCTGCCCAATTTATCGGAACAGAGTTTAACATTAAAACAATCTCCTATATAGAAAATAAGGAAGAAATAAATGATCTGATTGCTCTCGCGAAGCTAAGCAACGCTATCATTGCCTATACACTCTTTACTCCACTATTTAAAAAGCATCTTGATCATAAAGCGAATGAAGAAGATGTTACGGTGATTGACTTAATAGGTCCACTATTGGAGACATTTGCAACTAAGCTAAATAAACAACCGGTACAAAAACCAAGTATAATAGAAGTACCTGATAACTCCTATTTTCGTAGAATTGAAGCCATTGAATTTGCTGTGCAATATGACGATGGAAAGGATATGCGTGGAATCAAGGAGGCGGATATCGTTCTCATCGGTGTTTCAAGAACTTTAAAGACACCATTGTCGATGTATTTGGCTAATAAAATGGTTAAGGTAGCAAATATCCCATTAGTCCCTGAGGTTTCTCCTCCTGAAGAACTTTTTAAGTTGTCAGAAGGAAAATGTATTGGGTTAACGATGTCACCTGAGAAACTAAGAGAAATAAGGGGAGAAAGATTGAAGCACTTAGGGTTATCTCCGGATTCAAGTTATGCGAAAATTGAACGGATTAAGGAAGAATTACAATTCGCTGAAACAGTAATGGTTAACCTTGGATGTCCAACTATAGATCTTTCCATAATGGCAATAGAAGAAGCGGCAGAGTGGATCATCGGTAGCATGTCACATAAGGTCGAGATAAAATCAAGCTAAGTAAAGAATCCCTTAAAACTCATTTAGGGGTTTTTTGTATCTCTTCTTAGAATTCATTGGAAGAAATTAAAGCTATTAATAAACGTAAATCTCATGGTATATTTGTTAATAAACGAAAACAACAACCTTATATAATAAAGGCAAATTCATTGAAAAATGGAGACGCAAAGTCACAGACCTAAGGAGAAATCTATGGTGGCTGGATTGCTGATGAGTGGAAGAGCTTTGTACAGCAATCCTCCGTGTTTATCGGTGGATTTTTTGTTATTTTTCAATAGCCAAACGTAGTTGAGACTTGAAAAAGTTTTTGATTTCAAAGAAAGATAGCAACAAGGAGGATATCATGAGATTTATTGATATAGAGGATTACAACCCACAGGCCATGCAATTGGCAATGCCTGTTTATGATCGGATGAGACGGATCCTTTTAGCAGCAGGACGTACAATTCATCCTAACTATTTGGAACGTATTAAAGAAATTGGAGTAACAACTCTTGTGGTAGAAGATGCTGAGTCATTTGGAATTACATTGGATGAAATGCTGGACATGCCAACTTGGATGGATATAATTGCTGTTGTGCAAGAAGCATTTGAAGATGTGAAAAAAGGAAAAAGATTAAATGTTGTAGCTATTCAAAAAGCTGCCATGACTCTTATCCATGAAGTAAATGCTCTTAAAACGATCATTTTAATTCCAACAACCTCTATTTCAGAAGGATTGGAGAAATATGCTCACTCTGTAAACGTAGCATTGTTATGTTTACAAATATCAAAGCAAATGAGTTATTCTCCTGTTCAGTTAAGAGATCTTGCCATAGGGGCGTTGCTGCATGATATCGGAAAGGCTGTAACAGATCAAGAAGCAGAACATCCTGCAAAAGGCTTTGAGGTGATTAAGGAAAGTCGCGAAATTAGTTTACTATCTGCTCATGTTGCTTTTCAACATCATGAGCTATTAAATGGAAAAGGCTATCCTAGGGGACTTAAGGACAAAGAAGTATTAGAATTTCCGCAAATTTGTGGGATAGCAAACTTGTATGATCGTATGCTTTCAAATCAAAAACTGCCTCCACATGAAGCGTTAGAATTGATTATGACAAAAAGTGATGATGAATATTCTCACAAAGTAGTTCAGGCATTTGTGAACAGTGTTCCTTCTTATCTACCAGGTACAAAAGTGGAGCTCTATACAGGTGAGCAGGCGATTGTGATAGGAATAAAAACTCATTTACAACGACCAGTTATTCGCTTTTTAGAAAGTGGAAAAGAATTGAATCTTGCAGAAAATCCTTCGGTTTTAATATCAAAAGTTATTAATTAGTGGAAAAGCCCAGAGTCAAACGTAGACTCTGGGCTTTTTTGGCTTACAAAAATGATATAACGCAAGAAAGAGAGGGATTGTTTCATAAAAACAAGAAAGTTCAAAAAGAGATGAAGATTTTGTTAACAATGTAAATGATTGGATATATAGGTATTTTCATATAATATACTAGGGCGAAAGGAGGGTAGAAAAATTTATTTGAAAATTTTTAGGAGGAATGTTGAGTGTGGAAGTAAACGTAAATAATAACCTAAGGATCATGAAGAGAACTAGAAAAAGCAGAAAATTAGATGTGTTTGTTATTATTTTTTCTTTCTTAGTTATTGGGGGTGCAGTATATCTTACTAGCGGCAATACTGGTGGAAGTGCCCCAACAGGCTTTGAGAGGATCGAAGAGTTGACGGTTGAGGAAACAATGAACAGAGCAAACCTAGATATTCCTGAGCTAAAAGAACTTCCATTTACACCAAGTAAAGAAGAAGGCACCTTACTTATCACGAAATTTGGTGGTAATCAGGAACATCATCGGGTAGAGTTACATTTTATCAACGAAGAAACAAATGAGGAATTATATTATATTGCTTCTCAGAAAGAACAGGACTTATTAGAGTATGAGCAGTTACAAGTGGAAGAAATGGAGCTTGCTAATAAAAGAATGGGAAAATATGCTGAATTGGATATTGGAGAAGGCATAGAGTGTTTGGAAAATGGAGCTGTGTATGGACTATATCATCATATGTTAAAAGGTCAGGAACCATTAGGAGCTGATGTGATGGTTGAAATGGCTAATTCTTTAAAGTAATTCACATGAAAATGAATGCGTTTTCAAAGGAGTGGATCTGATAAATTCCCATCAGGTTCATTCCTTTTTAAATGAAGAAAATTTTAAAAAAGTTAATAGAATAAAGTGTTTTCGACAATATTAGCTATTGACAAACCAATAACAACTCTTTCCAAAATTAATTCTGTCAACATTGTGTCAGACAAAATATAGTTTAGTTTAAATTGTTTTGTTGTTGTAATCGCTTTATTATTAAAACAAGAAAGTACACATATTACAAAGAGGTGACAATATAATGGAAACGACTCAAAACAAGGGCGATTTTCGTGTTAAAGTTCAACGTTTTGGTAGTTATTTAAGTGGCATGATTATGCCAAATATAGGTGCATTTATTGCATGGGGTATTATTACAGCTTTATTCATTCCTACAGGTTGGGTACCAAATGAAACATTAGGGGCTTTAGTTGGTCCAATGATCACATATCTTCTTCCACTATTAATTGGTTACACTGGTGGTAAGATGATCTATGACGTACGTGGTGGTGTCGTTGGTGCGACAGCTACAATGGGGGTTATCGTTGGTGCGGATATCCCGATGTTTTTAGGTGCAATGGTTATGGGTCCACTTGGTGGATATTTAATCAAAAAGGTTGATGGACTATTTAAAGATCGAGTTCGTCAAGGCTTTGAAATGTTAGTAAACAACTTTACAGCTGGAATTTTAGGTGCCATTTTAACGATTATTGCCTTACTAGGTATTGGTCCAGTTGTTGAAGGGTTAAACAAAGTATTAGCAGGTGCGGTTCAAGGTATTTTTGATGCAGGCTTACTTCCATTAGCAAGTATTTTCATTGAGCCGGCAAAAGTTTTATTCCTTAACAATGCAATTAACCACGGTATTTTAAGTCCGATTGGTATTGAGCAAGCAGCAAGTGCTGGTAAATCTGTTTTATTCTTACTTGAATCAAACCCTGGTCCTGGTTTAGGTATTCTTTTAGCTTATATGTTCTTTGGCAGAGGTTCAGCGAAACAAACAGCTCCTGGTGCAGTGATTATTCACTTCCTTGGTGGTATTCATGAGATTTACTTCCCGTATATCTTAATGAAGCCTATGTTACTTCTTGCAGCAATCGCTGGTGGAATTAGTGGTGTATTCACATTCACAGTTTTCAACGCAGGTCTAGTAGCAAGTCCATCTCCAGGTAGTATTATTGCATTACTTGCAATGACGCCAAAAGGTGGCTACGTAGGAGTTCTTCTTGGTGTAATTGTAGCAGCAGCAGTATCTTTCTTAGTTGCATCACTTATCTTGAAAACAAGTAAGCAAAAAGATGAAGACTTAACAGCAGCTACTGAAAAAATGGAAGCAATGAAAGGTAAAAAGAGCTCTGTAAGTGGTAACTTAACAGGTGCTGAAGTAACAACTGAAGCAACTTCAACTGAAGAGTTTGATTTTGGCAATGTGAAAAAAGTCATCTTCGCATGTGACGCAGGAATGGGTTCAAGTGCGATGGGTGCCTCAATTTTAAGAAATAAAGTAAAAAAAGCAGACATTGAAGGTGTTGACGTAACGAACACATCTATCAATAACATCCCAGCTGATGCAGACATCGTTATTTCTCACAAAGACTTAACAGATCGTGCAAAAGCGAAGTTGCCAACTGCTTATCACGTATCAGTTGATAATTTCTTAAACAGTCCGAAATATGATGAGATTGTTGAAAAGTTAAAATAATTAGGGAGGATGCGATTACTTTGGGTAGCGCATCCTTTTTATACTTTTAGGTGTGAAATGTTGGGGGGGCGGCGCGGAAGTTATCGGGAATTGTCTAATCGAAGATCAATTTTGATAATCGAAGATAAACATTCATAAACCGCAGATAAGCAGCATTTTTGAAGCAGTATGCAGGAATATGAAGTTGGGCAAGGTACATATAAAACAAGCATTTATTCACTAATTAAATAATGTCATCATCATACCTGAAAAAATTGCTTTTTCTATCTTTTGAAACTACATACTAGCTACATTTATAATTAAACTATGTCAATAACTCATGTTGAAACGAGTTGATGAGAATGATTGTTTCCGCTAGGGAGCGCCTTATTCTTCAATATTTAATTGAAGAAGCAAATCAGGAAGTGACGATTAAGGAGCTTGCTGACATAATTGATGTAAGTGAAAGAACAATACATAGAGATCTGAATAATATTGAGTCTGTGTTACAAGACTTCAAACTCCAGTTGGTAAAGCGAGCTGGAATTGGAATTAAAATTACTGGAGATGAAAGTTGTCTTCATGAATTAAGAGTTTCAATTCAAAAGCAGGATTATAAGGAATACACACCTGACGAGCGAATGATGGTTGCACTTTGTACATTATTAGATCATCAGGAGCCAATAAAACTTCAATCATTGGCGAACGATCTTGGAGTGACAACGGCAACAATCAGTCATGATCTTGATAAATTAGAGCCATTTGTGCAGGAATATGGATTGAACTTAATTCGAAGAAGAGGTTATGGAATAGAGATAACCGGAGCGGAAGAAGCAAAGCGTAAGGCAATCACTAGCTTGATTTCTAACCGGTTTGATGTTCCTGACTTTTTACGAATGGTTCGAGAAAATATTGAAAGAAAATCTACGAATAAAATTGATTCCATTTCAGAGCGACTGCTAGGTCTCGTTCAAAAAGAAAAACTTATAATAATAGAAAATCTAATTAATACGATTAATTCACGCTTGCCATATCCATTAGCCGATAGCTCCTATGTTGGATTAGTTGTACACCTTGCACTTGCGATTGAACGAATTCAACGTGGTGAAAACATTACGATAAAACGCGAATATCTCGATCAACTGAAGGAATCCCGTGAGTTTGCTTTTGCGAATGAAATTGCGATGAAGCTTGAAGAAACCTTTAATATTGATATCCCTGAAGATGAAAAAGGGTATATTACGATGCATCTAAGGGGGGCAAAGCTTCGATTTGAAGGTAAGATGGATATCCAGAATGAAAATGTCGAGATTGCCTATCTTGTGCAAAGATTGATTGAGCAGGTTGAAAAGCTTACAGGCAAGGGGTTAAAGCATGATCAGTCTCTATTTCAAGGCTTGCTAGCCCATCTTCAGCCCGCAATTTATCGGCTAAAACAGGGGATGAAAATTACTAATCCACTTCTTCAAGAAATTAAGCGAGACTATCAAGAGCTTTTTCGCGTTGTTCAAAAAGCTGTAAGTGTAAGTCTTCCGTTTGAAAAGGTGCCTGATGAAGAGATTGGATATTTAGTTTTGCACTTTGGGGCAGCCCTAAATAAACGAAAAACCGTGAAAAAATTAAAGGCATTAATTATTTGCTCAAGTGGTATAGGAACATCAAAGATGCTTGCCACACAGATTAACAATCAATTTCCGCATATTGCGGAGCTTAAGAACATATCTGCATTTGAATTGAGAGATATTAATGTTAGTGAGTATGATCTGATTCTTTCTACCATTCCTATAGAAGACATTTCAAGTGATTATTTGCTTGTTAGCCCAATACTAACAACAGATGAATTAAATAAAATAAAAGATTATATTGAAGAGAAAGGTTTAGAAATAGCAACAAGTCCAAGTTTTTATGAGGAATTGAAAGACGAGGAAGAGCTAACATTAACCTTTGATCAGTATCAACAGTTTACGAGAAAGTCACACATTTTACTAAAACTTTTAGAGGAATTAGAAGTTTTTGAAATGAAAAATACAGAACATCTAAGGTCAATCCTGGTACCTGTTAGTGAGAGGTTAAAAGAAAAAGGGTTCGTTCATAATGAGAACGATATTGTGGAAGCTTTGCTACTGCGAGAACATGTTGGTGGGCTAGCGATACCTGAAACAAACCTAGCTTTATTTCATGCCAGAAGCGAGACAGTTGTCCGACCAGGCTTTCATGTTCTTAACCTCCATCTCCCGGTCATGTTACGGGCGATGGACAATGAAATGCTCGAGGTTTCAAGAATTCTTTTACTCATTGCGCCTGAACATGCAGATGCTGAGGATTTGGAGATTATGAGCTTTATCAGTGCAAGCATTATTGAATCACAAGAAAGTATTACCATGTTTGAAACGGCTGCGAAAAGTAGTCTTATTCAATATATTAGTCAAAAATATTTTACAAACTTTGTTCAAAACCTAAGGAGTGTTCATTAATGAGTATTTTAAACCAAGAAAATATCATATTAAATCAACAATATAGCGATAAAACAGAGGCAATTAAAGCAACAGGTCAGATCTTAGTAGACAAAGGGTATGTAGAGCCTGCTTATATCGAAGCCATGTTACAAAGAGAAGAATTATCTTCAACGTTCATGGGTAACTTTGTTGCCATTCCACACGGAACAGAAGAAGCAAAATCAGCTGTTCTTAACTCAGGTTTATCTGTTATTCAAGTACCTGGTGGGGTTGACTTCGGCAATGGTAACACAGTAAAACTTCTAATCGGAATCGCAGGTAAAGGCGACGAGCACTTAGACATTCTTTCTAAAATTGCCATTGTTCTTTCTGAGGAAGAAAATGTTGAAAAACTTGTTCAAGCACAAACGAAAGAGGAAATCATTCAACTTCTTAGCGAGGTGAACTAACTTGAAGGCGATTCACTTTGGTGCCGGTAATATCGGACGCGGCTTTATCGGCCTACTTCTTCATCAATCTGGCTATTCTGTTAAATTTGTGGATGTAAATGAAGCATTGATCGATGAATTAAATAAGGAGAAATCATATCGTGTGATGCTAGCAAACGAAGAAAAACAGGAAACTGTTGTTGAAGGAGTTTCAGGCATTAACAGTCAGCAATCTCCAGATGCAGCTGTGGAATCAATATCAACAGCTGATATCGTAACAACTGCAGTTGGTCCACATATCTTAAAATTTGTGGCCGCTTTAATTGCAGAAGGCTTGAAAAAACGTAAGGAAATCGGTGGGGTAGCACTTAACATCATTGCTTGTGAAAACATGGTTGGTGGAAGCAGTGAGCTTAAAAAGCATGTGTTAGAAAAGCTGAATGAAGAAGAACAAGCATGGGTGGAAGAACATATCGGCTTCCCGAACTCTGCAGTAGATCGTATCGTACCAAATCAAAACAACGAACGTCTTTTAGATGTCCTTGTTGAGCCATTCCATGAATGGGTGATTGATTCTACACAAATCAAGGGTGTACAGCCGAAAATTGAGGAAGCACTTTTCGTTGAAAACCTTTCAGCATATATTGAACGTAAACTGTTTACGGTGAACACAGGGCATGCTGCAACTGCTTATTTAGGTAACTTGGCAGGTCTTAACACCATTGCTGAAACAATTGCGAACGACAATATGAAAAAAGATGTATTAGGAACACTTGGTGAAACAGGTAAGGTGCTAGTGTCAAAATACGGTTTTGACGCAGATCAGCATCAAACGTACATTGAGAAAATCATCGGTCGCTTTGCCAACCCATATATTGTCGATGATGTTCAGCGTGTTGGAAGAGCACCAATTCGTAAGCTTGGACCGAAAGACCGACTTGTGGCACCAGCATTAGAATTCTTAAATGAATTCAATGAAGTGCCAGAGAACCTTGTAAAGATTATGGCAGCGGCATTACAATTCGTATCAGAAGAAGATCAGGAATCTTTAGAGCTGAAACAAAAAATAGAAGAAAAAGGTGCAGCAGCTGCATTTAGTGAAATTGCAGGCTTAGCTATGGATCACCCATTGGTTGAGAAGGTAGCGGAGAAATTTTAATCGTATTTTGAAAAAGTAAGTGTCGCCACTTGAAGATGGCGACACTTTTTTGTCTTTTGGAGATGTTTATTCTTGTTGAATGATTAATTTTTTATTCCGATTCTGGCGGTATCGGGACAAACGCTAGTGCTACGAGTGGATTTCTGTCCCGATACAGGGGGTATTGGGACAAACGCCAGAGCTATGAGTGGATTTCTGTCCCGATTCAGGAGGTATTGGGACAAACGCTAGTGCTATGAGTGAATTTCTGTCCCGATTCAGGAGGTATTGGGACAAACGCCAGAGCTATGTGTGGATTTCTGTCCCGATTCAGGAGGTATTGGGACAAACGCTAGTGCTATGAGTGGATTTCTGTCCCGATTCAGGAGGTATTGGGACAAACGCTAGTGCTATGAGTGGATTTCTGTCCCGATTCGGAGGGTATATGGACAAACGCCAGAGCTATGAGTGGATTTCTGTCCCGATACAGGGGGTATTGGGACAAACGCTAGTGCTATGAGTGGATTTCTGTCCCGATTTGGAGGGTATCGGGACAAACGCCAGAGCTATGAGTGGATTTCTGTCCCGATACAGGGGGTATTGGGACAAACGCTAGTGCTATGAGTGGATTTCTGTCCCGATTTGGAGGGTATCGGGACAAACGCTAGTGCAATGAGTGGATTTCTGTCCCGATTCAGGAGGTATTGGGACAAACGCTAGTGCAATGAGTGGATTTCTGTCCCGATACAGGGGGGATTGGGATAAACGCCAGAGCTATGAGTGGATTTCTGTCCCGATTCGGAGGGTATATGGACAAACGCCAGAGCTATGAGTGGATTTCTGTCCCGATACAGGGGGTATTGGGACAAACGCCAGAGCTATGAGGATTAAGTCCGTATAATTGTGTAAAAACAAAAAGAGTCAAATTAATTCCTTTTGGTCACAATGGTTATCAGCGACGAAAAACCTTGTGGAGGAATTAATTTTGACTCAATTTCAGTTTAACCTAAATCTTGACAATTTAAAAGAATCTGTAATGAATTCTGATATTGATGCTGTCATCAAAGCTTCAATCGTCCTTGTGTTAAATTCTGTGATGGAGAAAGAACGAGATGACCACTTACAGGTTGGAGCTTATGAACGTTCTTCTGAACGTTTTGATTCTCGAAATGGCTACTATGATCGTGACCTTATTCTAAGTATTGGTAGAGTAAGTTTAAAAGTTCCTCGTACACGTAAAGGAGACTTTTCACCATCCGTCTTTGAAAAATATGCACGGTGTGACCAGGCGTTTGTCCTTTCTATGCTTGAAATGGTTGTAAATGGAGTTTCTACTCGAAAAGTAAAGAATGTTGTTCAGCAGCTTTGTGGAGAAAGTGTTTCAAAATCGTTTGTATCTTCCCTCACAGAAAAGCTAGATCCAATCGTACAGGCATGGGCAAATCGCCCGTTAAATACAATCTATTATCCTTATATCTTCGCGGACGCCATGTATATCAAAGTTCGTGAACATAATCGTGTTGTGCCTAAAGCTGTTTATATCGCGACTGCCATAACGGGAGATAACCAACGAGAAGTACTAGGTATAAGAGTAGATCATGTGGAAAGTTATGATGCATGGAAGGCATTTCTTCTACACCTTCAATCACGAGGTGTTCAATCCCCTAAACTATTCATAACCGATGCACACGCTGGCCTAAAGAAGGCTCTAAAAGAGGTGTTTGTTGGAACTGTTTGGCAACGCTGTACAGTCCATCTAAAGCGAAACATCTTTAATGTGATGCCAAAGAAAGGGATTGAAGAAGAAAAACTAGGGTTAAAGAGAATCTTTGAGGCTGTCAGTGTTGAAGATGCACGACAATTTAAAGATGAATTTATTGAACGTTTTGGAGAAAATCCTAAGATCGAGAAAGCCATTCAAACATTAGAGGATGGCTTCGAAGATGCCGTTCAATACTTAAATGAACCAGTTAGGTTTCAACAATTTATAAGAAGTACTAATTCATTGGAACGCCTCAATCAAGAGGTTCGAAGAAGAGAACAAGTTATCCGTATATTTCCGAATACTCAATCTGCATTTAGATTGATAGGAGCTGTTCTTATGCAAGTCAATGAGGAACAAGCAAAGAAGCAAATTACAAGAGGGAAACCAAGAAAAATGTAGGCCAAAACCACTATCAAAATCTAGTGGTAATTCCTAATTTCGAATTGACATTGAGCCTCCAGCGGGCATGATGTTAAGCCAGGAAGCCAGGAGTTTTACAACCCCTGGCTTGCCCTCCAGGCTATCATGCCCGCCCCTCAATGTAAATTCGAAATAATTCTTGCTTACTATACACGTTTTAAATAAGTTGAAAACCATTGTTGACACTTTTACACAAGAATATGGACTTGACTGCTATGAGTGGATTTCTGTCCCGATACAGGAGGTATCGGGACAAACGCCAGAGCTATGAGTGGATTTCTGTCCCGATACAGGGGGTATTGGGACAAACGCTAGTGCTATGAGTGGATTTCTGTCCCGATTTGGAGGGTATCGGGACAAACGCTAGTGCAATGAGTGGATTTCTGTCCCGATTCAGGAGGTATTGGGACAAACGCCAGAGCTATGAGTGAATTTCTGTCCCGATTCGGAGGGTATTGGGACAGGAACCTGTTCGAACGTGTTATACCTTAGAAATTCCGAATACATACAATGTATCTATGCTTCAAAACAAGCACAAAAAAACCCTCACCTATCCAATCTAGGATGTGAGGGTTTTCGACAAACTTCGGGAAGTGACAGGCACCATAAAAACCTACGCTAAATCCGCAGCTCCCTGTGCAATCAAATCAAATAGTTCTTCGATGTCATCTGCTTCTACGCATGAGAAGGCGATGCGAAGGTCTGTTGAGTTGATTGAGATGGTTCCTACTCCGTATTTGTCTAGTAGGTGTAGGCGGAGTTCTTCGGCATCGATTCCGTTAAGTTTTAGGCACATGAAGTAGCCAGAGTTGAATGGGTAGTAAGTCCAGTATTTTTGGTATTCTTCTTTTGCCAAAACTTCTTTTGTTTTATCTGCACGACTTTTCATCAATGCAAATTTTTGTTCTTTTTCTACCGCGAATTCATTTGATTTTAGTGATTCTAGAATCAATGTTTGAGATGGGTGAGAACTGCTTGAGATGGTTCCTCTGATTAGCCCTTTTGTTTTTTGCTCGAGTGCGTTTAAGATCGCGGCACTTTTGCTTGCATATGTGATGAATCCAACACGGAAGCCCCATACATAGTTTTCTTTTGTTGCACCGTCTACTTTTACAGCTAAAATGCGTTCGTGAGTATCTGCTAAGTAGCTGAAAATGGATTCTTTCATAGAATCTTCATAGAATAAGCCGAAATATGCATCGTCAATTAAGACAACAACATTTAAGCCTTCCTCTGCAGCTTCTGTTAAAACTGCGGCAATTTCTCTTGCTTCAGACTCAAGTGGTGTGTAACCAGTTGGGTTGTTCGGGAAGTTTAAAAGAACAATAACTTTGCCAGAAGATTTCTGAGCAGAGATTGTTTCTTTTAATGCTTGAGTATTAAAGCCGTTTTCTGCATTAAATAATGGGAATGTCACAACATTTGCACCACGGCGAACTTTGAATGTTAAGTTGTAGTTACCCCAGAATTTATCAGGCACAATAACCGGAGTGCCTTCATCAGCGAATAAGTCAGCAACAATACTTAAACCGTGTGTTAAAGCGTTTGTAACGATTGGCGAACCAACTACATCACTGTTTACACTTGGGTTATCTTTTAAGATTTTTTCTTTCCATACTTTTCGTAATTCTTCTTTCCCTTGCGGTGGGGCATATGGATACAAGTCTTTTGGTGCTACACGATCTCCAAAAAGGTTTTGCAAGTGAGTGAAATGCATTGGTTGATTGCCTTCTGTTGCAATTCCGATTGTTGCATTGAAGCGGTGAGCTTTTTTGCCTGCTTCAGCTGATTGACTTAAAATTCCCTTTGGATAGAACATTTCCTTTCCAAGCTGGGATAACATATGATAGACATGTTCATTATCTTCTTTGATTGCTTGGTTTAAAGCTTGTGCTAATTCATTCATGATCCTATCTTTTCACCTCTATGGGAAATAATATTTTGAAAATTCATTAAGAAGTATTTTAACATAGTGAGGGTTGTTCTCACAGTGGTTATTACATATTAAATTGAAATTTCTTAGACATTTCTTTTTTTGAAGAAAATTAACACTAAAACATACAACATTTACCATTGTTTCACGATATACTATGTGTGAAAAGATCATTTGTAGATGAGAGGAATATACATGAATATTGTATCAATATTGCTTGGATTTATTATTGTTTTGAATATTTTATTTGCGATTGTGATGATTTTTAGAGAAAGAAGAGATGCGCCGTCTTCATGGGCGTGGTTGCTTGTTCTCTTTTTTATTCCGGTTTTAGGATTTGTGCTTTATCTTCTTTTTGGTCAAAATTTAAGTCGATACCACATGTTTCAATGGGAAGACCGGAAAAAGCTTGGAATTGAAAAACTGTTGGCCAATCAGCTTGAAGATATACGCAAAAATACATTTGCTTTTCAAAGTGAAACGGCAAAGCAGCATAAGCAGCTGATTAATATGCAGGTTATTAACAATGATGCGGTGTTAACAGAAGATAACTCTGTTGATATTTTTACAGATGGAAATGAGAAGTTTTCCCAATTGTTCAAGGATATTGAAGAGGCGACCGATCACATTCATTTACAATATTATATTTTGAAAAACGGAGAACTTGGTAAAAAGCTGGTTGCGGCTTTAACGAAGAAGGCAGCCCAGGGTGTTAAAGTAAGAGTTTTATATGATGATCTTGGCTCGAGAGGATTAAGAAAATCGTTTTTCAAAGAGCTTCGTGCTGCAGAAGGAGAGGTGGAGGGGTTTTTTCCTTCAAAGCTAAGATGGATAAATTTGCGTTTGAATTATCGTAATCATCGGAAGCTTGTCATTATTGATGGTAAAACAGGGTATGTAGGTGGCTTTAATGTGGGTGACGAATATTTAGGGCTTGATCCTTCATTCGGTTACTGGCGTGATACACACTTAAGAATTCAAGGAACAGCGGTACATGCGATTCAAGCAAGGTTTATTCTTGATTGGAATCAAGCAACAGAAAAGCGGACAATTGCTTATTCACAGGAGCTTTTCCCTGAACCTGTTACGGCAGTTGGAAACAGCAGCTTGCAAATTGTGACGAGCGGTCCTGATTCTGAATGGGAACAAATTAAAAATGGCTATATCAAGATGATTTCTACCGCAAAAAAATCCGTTTGTATTCAAACACCCTATTTTATTCCTGATGCTAGCCTGCTTGATGCGTTAAAAATAGCCTGTTTATCAGGAATTGAAGTGCAGCTTATGATTCCGAATAAGCCTGATCATCCATTTGTGTACTGGGCCACCCTTTCATATGTTGCCGAATTATTAAATTCAGGTGCAAAGGTGTACATATATGACAATGGTTTTATTCATGCCAAAATGATTGTAGTAGATAATGAAATTGCCTCAGTTGGAACAGCAAATATTGATGTAAGAAGCTTCAAATTGAATTTTGAGGTAAATGCGTTTATTTATGATGAAGATCTTGCTAGAAAGCTATCAGAAGAGTTTCAACATGATGTTTTGCAGTCAAGGGAGTACACACTAGAAGCTTATCATCAACGTTCGAAGACCATTCGTTTTAAGGAATCTGTTTCCAGATTGCTATCTCCTATCTTATAATGAAAATAAGCCCTTTTTACTATTTGTCTGTTTTTTAATGAGTGTAATTACGAACTAGTATGATAAGGAGGAAATTGTGTGGTAGAGCTACTAAAATTAAAGCCTGTTTTTAAAGAACGAATTTGGGGTGGAACAACATTGAGAGATTCCTTCGGGTACGATATTCCGAGTGAACATACTGGAGAGTGTTGGGCAATTAGTGCACATCCTAATGGAAATAGTACCGTTCAAAATGGACTCTTTGCAGGAAAGGAATTAAGTTGGCTATGGGAAAACCACCAAGAGCTTTTTGGACATATAAGAGGCGATCGCTTTCCTCTATTAACGAAAATACTAGATGCTAAAGCAGACTTAAGTGTACAAGTTCATCCGGACGATACATATGCGAAAGAACATGAAAATGGCGAACTAGGCAAAACAGAGTGCTGGTATATTATCGATTGTAAAGAAGGAGCCGAAATGATTTTTGGCCATCATGCCCGTACAAAGGAAGAGCTGGTCACGATGATTCATTCTGGTCGTTGGGAGGACTTGTTAAGAAGAGTGAAAATTAAGCCGGGTGACTTTTTTTATGTTCCAAGCGGGACCATTCATGCGTTATGTGAAGGAACACTTGTGTTGGAAACACAGCAAAGCTCTGATACAACTTATCGTGTGTACGATTATGACCGTGTTGATCAAAATGGTGAGAAAAGAGAGCTGCACCTATCAAAGGCTATTCAAGTGACAACTGTCCCAGACGATGTGAATCAAGTAAAAACTCATATTGAAGAAAATAGATCAACGATGATTACGACATTTGTAAAAGAAGAGTACTTTTCTGTTTATAAATGGAATGTTGTTGATGAATATAAACATAAAAAAGAAGCACCGTTTCTCTTGTGCAGTGTAATTAATGGACAAGGGTCTGTAAAAACAAAGGAAGAAACACTTTCGCTTCAAAAGGGTGACCATTTTCTAGTAACAGCCAATACAAAAGAAATGATCGTAGATGGGACACTTGAACTGATTGTGTCGCATACATAATCGAGTCTCCTTGCTTAAGGGGATTTTTTTATGTATGTTTGCAACTGTGTTGAAGGAAGATTCAGGGGAGGGAACAGATCGCGAAAATGAAACGATTGGATGAATGTAAGGGAAATTGGGGAAGAGCATGGCTCATCCCTTTTTCTATTTTACAGCTTAAAGTAGTGCTCAATGACAGAATTTAATTCTTCTAAACCAGGGGCGTTTTTTATATTGCTTAACATTCCTTTGATCACGGGTAAACGCGGTGAATCTCCCTTTATTTCTTCTTCAATTACATCTAGTGTGATTAAAAAAGCTTCATTATCAATCTTATTTTTCACCAGTGAAATTTCTCTGACTAAATCCTCCTTCGTTAACTCCGGGTATTGCTCTGTTAACTGACAGACAAATTCATCTGATAATATTGGTTCTTCATCTGATTTTAAGTAGCCTTCTACTAAATCATCAGCTCGTCTTAAAACAAAGACTGCAAACTTCTGAAGATCAAATTGTCCTAAATCAAGAATAATCAGTTTTAAATACGATTGAACAATACCTTGTAGAATCATATTTAAATCGAAAATATAACGGTCAATTTTTGAGCCATAAATAGCGTGAAGAGATCTATGATAAAATCTCCCAATATTTTGAGTCATTTTCTTAATAAAGTCCTCAATCTCAGAATTTATTGGTATTGCTTGTTCACGTGTTTGCATAATAATAAATTCTTTGTTTTTTTGAATTTCTTCTAGCTGAGTTTTTAGCTGAAGAACAAATGCATCACGAGGGGATAAATCTTTAATCGGTACGGAATCGACTTTAGATTGAATTAATTGAAATTGATACTTAAATGCTGCCAGAAGTAGGGCATCCTTCGATTTAAAGTATAAGTAAAAAGCGCCTTTTGAAATTCCGCAAGCATCAACAATTTCTTGAATCGATGTAGCGGAATATCCTTTTGTGGCAAAAATACTAACGGCGGCCTCAATAATTTTCTTTTCCTTTTCCTTCATTTTGACCTCCTTACTACAAAAGACTTAGCCTCTATATTGAGTTTTTTATAGCTTGATATAAAAACATTTACAAAAAAATTAAAGTTTATTAACAAAATGTTCGTTGACTCTGACTGACTAGTCATTTATATTATTAATTATTGTGACCCGATAGTCAATTAGATTCTAAAAAATGGAGGATGTTATGAATAGCATAATTAATTTTGTATTGAAAAACAAATTTGCTGTATGGCTGCTTACAATAATTATAACAGTAGCTGGGCTATATTCCGGATTAAACATGAAGCTTGAAACAATCCCGAATATTAATACCCCGATTATTTCAGTTACAACCATTTATCCAGGGGCTACTCCTGAAGAAGTCGCTGATCATGTCACAGAACCAATTGAAAAGATTGTTCAAAATTTAAATGGAGTAAATGTTGTTAGCTCAAACTCTATGCAAAATGCATCATCGCTTCAAATCGAATACGGATTTGAAAAAAATATGGATGAAGCTGAAGATGAATTAAACGATGCATTAACGGATATTGAACTTCCTGATGGCGCTAATGAACCTGGCGTTTCAAGAATTAGTTTAAATGCATTTCCTATTTTAGCATTAAGTATTGCGAATGAAGATCAATCACTTGCAGAGCTTACCACTGTTGTTGAAGACGAAATCATCCCTGCTTTAGAAGGGGTTGAAGGTGTTTCTTCTGTTCAAGTATCTGGACAACAGTTAGAGGAAGTATTGTTTACTTTTAAAGAAGATAAAATAACAGAGCTAGGTTTAGATACAGAGACAGTAAAAGGTCTTATTCAAGGCTCTGATGTTAATTTTCCATTAGGAGTTTTAACATTAGATGAAACAGAAAAATCTGTGGTAGTTGATGGAAACATTACAACAATTGATGATTTGAAAAATATTGAAATTCCAGTTATGCCTTCGGCGCAAGGAAATCAACAGGCAGCAGCACAAGGTGGTCAATCGGCTGATATGACCGCTCAGTCACCACAAACTGGTGCGGGCCAAGCCCAAGCCCAAGCCCAAGCACAAATGTCTGCTAAGATCGAATTGCCTACTGTGAAACTTTCAGAAATTGCTGATATCGAATTAGTTGGAAAGGCAGAGTCGATTTCTCGTACTAATGGGAAAGAAGCAATCGGTATTCAAATTGTAAAAGCATCAGACGCTAATACAGTAGATGTTGCCAACGGTATTGAAGAAAAATTAGCTGATTTTGAAGATGAAATTGAAGGTCTTGATGTTGTTTATACACTTGACCAAGCAACACCAATTGAAGAGTCAGTTGGGACAATGCTAAGTAAAGCACTATTTGGAGCACTTTTCGCGGTTGTTATTATTCTCTTATTCTTAAGAGATATTAAATCAACATTAATCTCAATTATTTCAATTCCGTTGTCATTATTGATCGCAATTATCCTGTTAAATCAAATGGGTATTACGCTGAACATGATGACACTTGGTGCGATGACTGTTGCGATTGGTCGTGTTGTTGATGACTCGATCGTTGTTATTGAAAATATTTACCGAAGAATGTCACTTAAAGGTGAACAATTAAAAGGTAAGGCATTAGTTCGTGAAGCAACAAAAGAGATGTTCATACCAATTATGTCATCGACAATCGTTACGATCGCGGTATTCTTACCGTTAGCGCTTGTAAAAGGAATGATCGGGGAACTATTCTTACCATTCGCATTAACAATGGTATTTGCGCTTTTAGCATCATTATTAGTTGCAATCACAATTGTACCAATGATGGCGCACAGTTTATTTAAGAAAAATTTATATGGTGAAAGCAAAAAATTAAAGCAACATGACGAACACAAACCAGGCAAAATGACAGGTGCTTATCGTTCAATTCTAAATTGGACGTTGAACCACAAGATCATTACCTCCTTGATTGCGATTGCTATGTTAGTAGGAAGTTTATTCTTAGTTCCGGTTATCGGGGTTAGTTTCTTATCATCTGAAGAAGAAAAAATGATGATCGTTACGTACAAACCAGAGCCAGGTGAAACAAGAGAGCAAGCAGAAGAAGCAGCTTTAAGTGCTGAAGAATTCTTCTTGGATAGAGAACATGTGAAAACAGTACAATATTCACTTGGTAGTGAAAACCCAATGAATCCTGGTGATACAAACAGTGCGATGTTCTTCATTCTTTATGAAGATGACACACCTGAATTTGCAGAAGAAAAAGAACAAGTTGTTGAAGATTTAATTGAAGTAGCAGCTGGTGGGGGAGAATGGGCTTCACAAGACTTTGCTTCAATGGGATCTAGCAATGCAATTACAATGTATGTTTATGGCAACAGCATGGAAGACATTGAGCCTGTTGTAGCAGATATCCAAGAGATTATGGAAAACAATGATTCTCTTAAAAATGTAGAATCAAGTATGTCAGAAACATATGAAGAGTACACATTTGTAGCTAATCAAGAAGAGTTAAGTAAGTACGGATTAACAGCAGCTCAAATCGGTATGGCGCTTAACCCAACAAGAGAACGTCCAGTATTAACAACAGTTGAAAAAGACGGTGAAGACCTAAATGTGTATCTTCAAGTTGATGAAGAAACGTATGAAAATGTTGATGATTTAACAGAAAAAACCATTCAATCTCCACTTGGAACAGGAGTGAAAATTGGTGATGTAGTTGACGTACAAGAAGGTGAAACATCAAATACTGTCACAAGACGTGATGGAAAAATCTATGTTTCAGTTTCAGGTGAAATCACAACAGATGATGTTGCAAAAGTTTCAACAGATGTTCAAACAAAGGTAGACGATTTAGAACTTCCGTCAACAATTGAAGTAAATATGGGTGGGGTATCAGCGGACATCCAAGAATCATTTACTCAATTAGGTTTAGCCATGTTAGCAGCGATTGCGATCGTTTATCTGATCTTAGTTATCACTTTCGGTGGAGCACTAGCACCATTCGCGATTCTGTTCTCCTTACCGTTTACAGTAATCGGTGCTCTTGTCGGCTTATTAATTGCTGGTGAAACATTAAGTGTTAACTCAATGATTGGTGCTCTAATGCTGATCGGTATCGTTGTAACAAACGCGATTGTATTAATTGACCGCGTAATCCACAAGGAGAAAGAAGGCTTAAGCACACGTGAGGCCATTTTAGAAGCGGGTACAACTCGTCTTCGTCCAATCCTCATGACAGCAATCGCTACAATCGGTGCCCTCATCCCACTAGCACTAGGACTAGAAGGCGGCGGGATGATCTCAAAAGACCTTGGTGTAACGGTAATTGGTGGTTTAACAAGTTCCACGTTATTAACGCTTGTTATAGTGCCAATCGTATATGAAGCATTAAGCAAGGTGCGTCGTAAAAAAACGTTAGTTGAAGAAGAATAAAAATAATAGGGAACCTAGCACATTTGTGTTGGGTTCTTTTTTAGTTTGTGCTCTATTAACAGGAACTGAGTGTAAATTGCCCAAATCGCAGGAATAATTGCTATTCACCCGGGAATCGAGACAGGAATAAGCGCCAGCCCCCGATAGGAGTCCCGATTGTCCTTGAATCGAGACAGGAATAAGCGCCAGCCCCCGATAGGAGTCCCGATTGTCCTTGAATCGAGACAGGAATAAGCGCCAGCCCCCGATAGGAGTCCCGATTCTCCTTGAATCGAGACAGGAATAAGCGCCAGCCCCGATAGGAGTCCCGATTGTCCTTGAATCGAGACAGGTATAAGCGTCAGCCCCCGATAGGAGTCCCGATTGTCCTTGAATCGAGACAGGAATAAGCACCAGCCCCCGATTGTAGTCCCGATTGTCCTTGAATCGAGACAGGAATAAGCGCCAGCCCCCGATAGGAGTCCCGATTGTCCTTGAATCGAGACAGGAATAAGCGCCAGCCCCCGATTGTAGTCCCGATTCTCCTTGAATCGAGACAGGTATAAAAGCCAGCCCCCGATAGGAGTCCCGATTCTCCTTGAATCGAGACAGGAATAAGCGCCAGCCCCCGATAGGAGTCCCGATTCTCCTTGAAACGAGACAGGTATAAAAGCCAGCCCCCGGTTCGAGTCCCGATTCCCCCTGACTCGAGACAGGTATAAGCGCCAGCCCCCGATTGTAGTCCCGATTGTCCTTGAATCGAGACAGGAATCAGCGCCAGCCCCCGATTGTAGTCCCGATTCTCCTTGAAACGAGACAGGTATAAAAGCCAGCCCCCTATTCGAGTCCCGATTCCCCCTGACTCGAGACAGGAATAAGCGCCAGCCCCCGATTGTAGTCCCGATTGTCCTTGAAACGAGACAGGAATAAGCGCCAGCCCCCGATTGTAGTCCCGATTGTCCTTGAAACGAGACAGGTATAAAAGCCAGCCCCCGGTTCGAGTCCCGATTCTCCCTGACTCGAGACAGGTATAAGCGCCAGCCCTCGATTCTAGTCCCAAATATACCAAGAGAAGAAAATCTATTCCTCATACAATCGACTAATTTAGACAAATGTCGACGAAAATATTTTCCAACTATCTAGCATAATAACCATTGAATAAGCTACAATACGAGTAAACTTGATAAATTTGTCATGTTTTTATATTTACATACGTATCAATAAATAAGGACAAGGTTTCTTGGGGGAATAAACGGTGTTTTCAAAGGGTAAAAAAGATAAATTTTCAGAGCTTTTATTAAAAATGACAGACAATCTTAAATCAACAACACAGTATTGCATTGAGCAAAACATTTCAAATCATCATGAGTTACAGATTTTCTTAGAAGCAATAAAAGAGTATGAATCAACAGGTGATGAGCTCATTCAAACGATTACGAGAGAGCTTAACCAAACGTTTATCACGCCAATCGACAGAGAGGACATCCTTCAACTTGCGATCGATATCGATGACGTACTAGACGGTATTGAACATACTGCTGCACTTTTTGAAATGTATTCCGTCACAAATGTAACCGAGCACATGAGAAAATTCGTGAACATTAACCATCAATGTGCCGTAGAAATTTCATTAGCGGTTACATGCTTATCACAGAAAAAATTACAAGCCATCTCACCGTATTCAATAAAGCTTAAAGAACATGAAACAAATAGTGATAATTTACTTCGTACGGCTGTGAAAAATCTGTTTGCTACCGTAAAAGATCCGATTAAAATCATTCAGTATAAAGACATCTATGAATCTCTCGAGGGCATCGTTGACAGCTGTCGTAAAGTGGCAAATACACTTGATAGCATTGTGATGAAAAATGCGTAAGGAGCCGAGCTAGATGGAGATGACCTTACTAATTACATGCTTCATTGTCGTAGGCGCTTTAGCTTTTGATTTTATCAATGGATTTCATGACACGGCAAATGCGATTGCAACGAGTGTTTCAACAAAAGCGCTTAAACCAAGACATGCGGTCATTCTTGCAGCTGTTATGAATTTTATTGGGGCACTTACGTTTACGGGTGTGGCAAAGACGATTACAAGTGGGATTGTGGATCCATTCACATTAGAAAATGGATCTGTTGTGATCTTATCAGCCCTTGTCTCTGCAATCGCATGGAATTTGATTACATGGTATTACGGAATACCGAGCAGCTCTTCACACGCAATTATTGGATCAATTGTTGGGGCAGCAATTGCCGCGTCTGGCTTTGGAAGTATTAACTACTCAGGATTTACAAAAATTGTTCAATCACTGCTAATTTCACCAATTCTAGCATTTATCGTTGGATATGTTGTGTTTAGTCTCTTTAAAGTGCTGTTCAAAAATCACTCGCTAACAAAATCGAATAATCGATTTAGGAGAATTCAAATTTTAACCGCTGCTTTTCAAGCTTATACACATGGGACAAATGATGCCCAAAAAGCAATGGGGATTATCACATTAGCTCTTATTGCCAATAACTATCATCAAACAATGGATATTCCGTTTTGGGTACAATTTTCCTGTGCTTTAGCAATGGGATTGGGTACATCTATTGGTGGATGGAGAATTATTCAAACGGTTGGAAACAAAATTATGAAAATCCGACCAGTTAACGGGGTTGCTGCAGATCTGTCGTCTGCTTCAATTATTTTTGCAGCAACTTATTTTCACCTACCTGTTAGTACAACTCATGTGATTTCTTCTTCTATACTAGGTGTAGGTGCTTCAAATCGGGTAAAAGGAGTTAATTGGGGTACAGCCCAAACAATGATTTTTACTTGGGTGGTAACACTGCCCGCAGCTGCTATTTTGGCAGGAATTGTCTATTACTTTCTTCAGTTCTTCTTGTAATTATTGAGAATGTTTCCCCTCGTCTCACATATAAATGTGTACAAGGAAGATTGGGGGAGATAAAATGGATATCTTATTTTTAATTGTAAGCTTATTATTATTAAGCTTTATCACAGGAATGCGCATGCTGATTTCTATATGGGGCAAGAAATATCGTTATACCACTGCATGGAATTTAGTTGATTCAAAGAATGAACGAAATAATGTGAGAAAACGAGCGGTTAGGAAATATGGAAGATAAGCAGGAGTATTTTACTTCTGCTTTTTTCTGTAATAAAAAATGGGAAGCTATCGTTAATACTTAGTCATTTGTGTATGGTTTTTAAGTGAAAAAGTGAAAAAAGCATACGTAAACGAGAAATGTGTATGCTTTTGCATAGCTAGTCAGGTTAACATCATTCGCAATATCCAGAAAAAGGGAAATTTAATATGAATGGAGCTTAAACTTGTAGTTATTTTCCATTTACGTATCCTTTTTAAGTGAAAAAGTGAAAAAAGCATACGTAAACGAGAAATGTGTATGCTTTTGCATAGCTAGTCAGGTTAACATCATTCGCAATATCCAGAAAAAGGGAAATTTAATATGAATGGAGCTTAAACTTGTAGTTATTTTCCATTTACGTATCCTTTTTAAGTGAAAAAGTGAAAAAAGCATTCGTAAACGAGAAATATGTATGCTTTTGCATAGCTAGTCAGGTTAAAACCATTCGTAAGATCCAGAAAAAGGGAAATTTAATATGAATAGAGCTTAAACTTGTAGTTATTTTCCATTTGCGTATCCTTTCTAAGTGAAAAAGTGAAAAAAGTATACGCAAACGAGAAATGTGTATGCTTTAGCTTAGGTAACAGTTTAATCAATAAGTAAATGCAATGACAAAACTCTATATAAAAACATAAAGTGACCATCAAAACAATATGAGGATTGATGGTCATTTCAGATTATATTTATATATGTTTCGGTAGTTTACGGAAACCCGCAACCATTATTGGCAGCTTTTTTTGTGGTGAATAAACTAACTACGAAATCCCTTTGCCATAAACAACAAATTGTTCTTTCGATCGCTTTGTAGTATATTTGAAGCACGAATTTATTTAAAAGAGGTTATTGCTAATGAGCTTACAACAGGAAATAAATAAACGACGTACGTTTGCCATCATCTCTCACCCGGATGCCGGAAAAACGACGTTAACAGAAAAACTACTTTTCTTTGGTCAAATTATTCGTTCAACAGGGACGGTTAAAGGAAAAAAATCAGGTAAGTTTGCTGCATCAGACTGGATGGAGATCGAGAAAAAACGTGGAATCTCGGTTACATCAAGTGTTATGAGTTTCCCGTATCATGATTTTCACGTGAATATCCTGGATACGCCTGGACACGAAGACTTTAGTGAAGACACATATCGTACATTAACTGCCGTTGACAGTGTTGTGATGATCATCGATTCAACAAAAGGTGTTGAGCCACAAACGATTAAACTTTTTAAAGTATGTCGGATGAGAGGTATTCCGATCTTTACGTTTATTAATAAGCTTGACCGTGAAGGGCGAGATCCGTTAGAGCTTCTTTCAGAAATTGAGGAAGTGCTAGGAATTGAGTCATATCCAATGAACTGGCCAGTCGGAAGCGGTAAACGCTTCTTAGGTATACATGATCGCTTTAATAAGCAATTTGTTTGCTTTAAAGGTGATGAAGAGGAAGAAATTATCTCTCTAGACGACCTTGCTAACACGGATATTGAAGAGAATCCTATCTATCAAGATACATTGGGTGAACTGGAATTGCTTGAAGAAGCAGGAAATGAATTTACACCTGAGCGAGTAGAAAAAGGAGAGCTTACGCCAGTATTTTTTGGTAGTGCTCTTGCAAACTTTGGGGTTCAAACATTTTTTGATACATTCCTTCAATTTGCTGCACAACCACAGCCTCGTAAAACAGATCAAGGCTTAATTGAGCCGGAAAAAGATCAGTTCTCAGGGTATATTTTCAAAATCCAAGCGAATATGAATCCAGCTCACCGTGATCGTATTGCGTTTTTCCGTGTGTGCTCAGGCAAATTTGAGCGTGGCATGAGTGTAAACTTAAGCAGAACGAACAAAACAATTAAGTTAAATCAAACACAAGCTTTTATGGCGAAGGACCGCGATACAGTTGATGAAGCATATCCTGGTGATATTATCGGAATTTATGATCCAAATATCTATCAAATTGGTGATACCTTAATTGGGGGAAAAGATTCATATCAATATGAAGAACTTCCACAGTTCCCACCAGAATTGTTCAAACGAGTGCAAGCGAAAAACGTGATGAAGGCAAAGCAGTTCCGTAAAGGAATTGAGCAGCTTGTTCAAGAAGGGGCGATTCAGCTATATCGTCAGGAAATGAATGATTCAATTATTCTCGGTGCGGTTGGTCAGCTGCAATTTGAGGTATTTGAATACCGTATGAAAGCAGAGTATAACGTTGATATCGAGTTCACTCCACTAGGTGAACGAATTCCAAGATGGATTAAAAGTGAAAAGTTTGATAAACGTTTCTTTGATTCGAGAAGTATGCTTGTTCGTGACCGTTATGGTGCGTATGCTGTCCTGTTTGAAAATGAATTCACTTTACGTTATTTCTTAGAAAATCAAAAAGACATTGAACTAGTCGATTTATTAGAAGAAAACGACTATCAAGGTGTAACATCACAAAAGTAAGGTAGAAGGCTAATTCCTCAAGGGGATTAGTCTTTTTGTGGTTTTTTGACAATTTTCCATGATATGATGAAAACATAAAGTTAGGGAATAGAGGGAAAACAATTGAATATTCTAAAAGTGACCTTAAATGAATTAGACCAAGTATCACAGTTATTCAATCAATACAGAATGTTTTACGGACAAGCATCAAATCTCGAAGGTGCAAAAGAATTTATAAAAGAGAGAATCGAAAACAATGAATCTGTTATTTTCTTAGCGATGGAAAATAGCTCTCCTGCTGGATTTGTTCAGCTTTATCCAATTTTCACATCAGTAGGAATGAACCGCAAATGGCTATTAAACGATTTATTTGTTGCCGAAGAACATCGCCGTCATGGAGTAGGAAAAGCATTGATGAATAAAGCAAAGGATCTTGCAGTCGAAACAAAGGCCGCGGGCATTCTATTAGAAACAACAAAAGACAATGTAAAAGCACAGGCCCTTTATGAAAGCTTAGGCTATGAAAAAGAAGATGCTGTTTATTTTTACAATTTATCAATTTAACAGGAGGATTATATGGTAATCAAAATCATTTTAGCCATCTTTATGCCATTCCTTCTTGTCCTTCTGTTTACACGTGTCAGCTATAACCACTATGTAGGAACAGCCCTAACGGCGGCATTACTAACAGCCTCTTACATAAAAGGCTACACACACGGCCCGAGTATTTACTTTATTGACATCGTGTCTCTAGGAATAGGCTTCTTCTATGCGAAAAAAATGAAGGAAAGCCTCCTAAAGAAGAAATAGGTTTGAGGTTTTACTAAAAAAGAAATACTTAAAGAAAAAGGGCTGCTCTGTATGCTCTTTTTTCTTTGGTTGCAAGATTGACTTTGAAAGTTGCAAAAATGAATTATTTACATAAACTTGTTTGTATTATAGAAATCCTTATCCGTAACAATTGTTCTTTTTGAATAATATTTATAAAACTATAGTGTAATGGAGCGGAAGACACTTGACTCCTGCGGGAGGTAGAGGAAAGGCTGAGACCCCGCAGGCGAAGCCGAGGAGGCTCAGCTTCCTCCCCGCGGAAAGCAAGTGTCTGGAGCGCAATGGAACGACAGCGTTTTTACGTTAGCTGAATTAACAGTCGGAATACAAATATGAATAATAATTTAAAACTAAACACGAACTTTAGTTCGTATTTTTAGTGATTTTCCACACAGTTGTGGTAAACTATTGATATTGACATTTTCTGAATGGAGGCTTATGCGTGAGCGAGCAATTTGAATTAGTCTCAAAATACAAGCCGCAAGGTGATCAACCTAAGGCAATTCAAGCATTAGTTGAGGGAATTAACCAAGGAAAAAAGCATCAAACATTACTAGGTGCAACAGGTACAGGAAAAACCTTTACCGTTTCGAATCTAATAAAAGAAGTAAACAAACCAACATTAGTTATTGCCCATAACAAAACATTAGCTGGGCAGCTATACAGTGAGTTTAAAGACTTCTTCCCAAATAATGCAGTTGAGTATTTTGTTAGTTACTATGATTATTATCAGCCAGAGGCATATGTTCCACAAACGGATACGTTTATTGAAAAAGATGCCAGCATTAATGATGAAATAGATAAGCTTCGTCATTCGGCAACATCATCTCTTTTTGAACGAAATGATGTAATCATCATTGCTAGTGTTTCTTGTATTTACGGCCTCGGTTCGCCAGAAGAATATAAAGAGCTAGTTGTTTCATTAAGAACAGGAATGGAAATTGAACGAAATCAGCTGTTAAGAAGATTGGTAGATGTTCAATATGAGCGAAATGATATTGATTTCCGAAGAGGAACGTTCCGAGTTCGCGGTGATGTGGTGGAAATCTTTCCGGCATCTCGAGATGAACAATGCATTCGCGTAGAATTTTTCGGTGATGAAATTGACCGTATTCGTGAAGTTGATGCTTTAACAGGAGAAATTATGGGAGAGCGCGAGCATGTGGCCATTTTCCCGGCCTCTCACTTTGTAACAAGAGAAGAAAAAATGGAGAAAGCCATAAAAAATATCGAAGCAGAGCTAGAGGAACGTTTAGAGGAAATGCGTGAAAATGGTAAGCTGCTAGAGGCTCAGCGTCTTGAGCAAAGAACGAGATATGACCTAGAAATGATGAGGGAAATGGGCTTTTGCTCCGGTATCGAAAACTACTCTCGTCACCTAACACTTCGCCCATCAGGATCCACTCCTTATACGTTACTAGATTTCTTTCCTGAAGATTCACTAATTGTTATCGATGAGTCACATGTTACATTGCCGCAAATTCGGGGTATGTTTAATGGTGACCAGGCTCGTAAACAGGTGCTAGTGGACCACGGATTCCGATTACCATCTGCAATGGATAACCGTCCTCTTAGATTTGAGGAATTCGAAAAGCATATTGAAAATATTGTGTATGTATCTGCTACTCCTGGTCCTTATGAAATGGACCATTCACCTGAGATGATTGAGCAGATTATCCGCCCGACTGGACTATTAGATCCTACGATTGATATTCGTCCAATTGAAGGACAAATCGATGATTTAATTGGCGAAATTCACTCAAGAGTTGAAAAAAATCAACGTGTCCTCATTACAACACTAACGAAAAAAATGTCTGAGGATCTAACAAACTACCTTAAAGAAATAGGGATTAAAGTAAACTACTTACATTCTGAAATAAAAACATTAGAGCGGATTGAAATTATCCGGGAACTTCGTCTTGGGAAATATGATGTTCTTGTTGGAATCAACCTGCTAAGAGAGGGCTTGGATATTCCAGAGGTTTCACTTGTTGCTATTCTTGACGCAGACAAGGAAGGCTTCTTAAGATCAGAACGTTCTCTTATTCAAACAATCGGTCGTGCGGCCCGTAACGCAGAGGGACATGTTATTATGTACGCCGATAAAATTACAAATTCAATGGAAATTGCACTTAATGAGACAAAGCGTCGTCGTGAAATTCAGATAGAATTTAATGAAAAGCATGGAATCACTCCTCAAACCATTCAAAAAGAAATTCGTGATGTTATTCGTGCAACAACTGCTGCAGAAACTCCTGAAGATTACGAGGCAACAGCTGCGAATAAGTTAACGAAATTAACGAAGAAAGAGCGAGATAAAGTGATTGCTGAAATGGAAAATGAAATGAAGGAAGCAGCCAAATCATTGAACTTTGAACGTGCTGCTGAGCTGCGTGATTTGATTTTAGAGTTAAAAGCGGAAGGATGAAGCGATAATGGCAATGGAACATATTGTTGTGAAGGGAGCACGTGCCCACAACTTAAAAAACATAGATGTAACCATTCCGCGTGACAAGCTTGTGGTGCTTACCGGGCTATCTGGGTCCGGTAAGTCCTCACTCGCATTTGATACGATTTATGCTGAAGGACAACGTCGCTATGTAGAGTCTTTATCAGCATATGCTCGTCAGTTTTTAGGGCAAATGGATAAGCCTGATGTTGATGCGATTGAAGGATTATCACCAGCTATTTCAATTGACCAAAAAACAACTAGCCGAAACCCACGATCAACGGTTGGGACTGTAACGGAAATTTATGACTATTTGCGTCTTCTCTTCGCAAGAGTCGGGCGTCCCACATGTCCGATTCATGACATTGAAATATCGTCCCAAACCATTGAACAAATGGTTGATCGTATTCTAGAGTATCCAGAGCGAACAAAGCTACAGGTTCTTGCTCCAGTTGTGTCAGGTCGCAAGGGAACGCATGTTAAAGTGTTCGAGGACATTAAAAAACAAGGCTATGTCCGTGTAAGAATAGACGGAGAAATGCAGGAATTATCGGAAGAAATTTCTTTAGAAAAGAATAAAAAGCATTCGATTGAGGTTGTAATAGACCGTATTGTTGTAAAAGAAGGTGTTGCTTCACGACTTGCTGATTCATTAGAAACAGCTTTAGGTCTTGGAGAAGGAAGAGTCATTATCGACGTAATGGGTGAAGAAGAGCTGCTTTTCAGTGAGCATCATGCCTGCCCCCAATGTGGTTTCTCAATTGGTGAGCTTGAGCCAAGAATGTTCTCGTTTAACAGCCCGTTTGGAGCATGTCCGGAATGTGATGGTCTCGGTTCAAAGCTTAAAGTGGATTTAGATCTTGTTATTCCTAATAAAGATTTAACCTTGAAACAGCATGCGATTGCCCCATGGGAACCAACTAGTTCTCAATATTATCCGCAAATGCTTGAAGCAGTCTGCAATCATTATGGAATTGATATGGATATTCCAGTAAAGGACATTCCAAAGCACCTACTAGATAAAATCCTTTACGGCAGCGATGGCGAGGAAATATATTTCCGTTATGAAAATGATTTCGGACAAATTCGAGAAAATTATATTCAGTTCGAAGGCGTTATTCGCAATGTAGAAAGACGTTACAAAGAAACTAGCTCTGATTTTATCCGTGAGCAAATGGAGAAATACATGGGACAGCAAAACTGTCCAACATGTAAGGGGCATCGTTTGAAAAAGGAATCTCTTGCTGTGTTAATTCAGGGTAACCATGTTGGAGAGCTAACAAAGCTGTCTGTTCAGGATTCACTTAAATTCTTTCAAAATTTATCTCTAACAGAAAAAGAAATGACGATTGCGAATTTGATTTTAAAAGAGATTAGCGAACGGTTAGGTTTCTTAAATAATGTTGGCTTAGATTATTTAACATTAAATCGTGCAGCTGGAACCCTATCTGGAGGAGAAGCACAGCGAATTCGTCTTGCCACTCAAATTGGCTCACGTTTAACAGGTGTTTTATACATACTTGATGAGCCATCAATTGGACTTCATCAACGTGATAACGACCGTCTCATTCAGACCCTGCAAAATATGCGTGATATCGGAAATACACTAATTGTTGTTGAACATGATGAAGATACAATGATTGCTGCCGATTATTTAATTGATATTGGTCCTGGAGCAGGCATTCATGGTGGACAGGTTATTTCGGCAGGCACACCTGAAGAAGTCATGAGTGATGAAAACTCATTAACAGGACAATATTTATCAGGGAAAAAGTTTATTCCTTTACCATACGAGCGTAAAAAACCTGATGGCCGATATATTGAAATTAAAGGTGCAAAAGAAAATAACCTGAGTAATGTGAATGTGAAATTTCCGCTAGGGATGTTTATCGCTGTTACTGGTGTTTCAGGATCAGGTAAGAGTACATTAGTCAATGAAGTACTGCATAAATCTCTAGCGCAAAAGCTCCATAATGCTAAGGCGAAGCCAGGTGAGCACAAAGAAATTAAAGGGATTGAACAACTTGAAAAGGTCATTGATATTGATCAATCACCGATCGGTCGGACACCGCGATCCAATCCTGCAACATATACAGGTGTATTTGATGACATACGTGATGTGTTTGCAACAACAAATGAGGCAAAGGTTAGAGGCTATAAAAAAGGCCGCTTCAGCTTCAATGTTAAAGGTGGACGTTGTGAAGCCTGCCGTGGAGATGGAATTATTAAAATTGAAATGCACTTCCTACCTGATGTGTATGTCCCATGTGAAGTTTGTCATGGGAAACGATACAACCGTGAAACATTGGAAGTTACCTACAAAGGGAAAAACATTTCTGATATCTTAGAAATGACAGTCGAAGATGCAGTAACGTTTTTCGAAAATATTCCTAAGATTAAACGAAAGCTGCAAACGATTTTTGATGTAGGGCTTGGTTACATTACTCTTGGTCAACCCGCAACGACACTTTCCGGTGGGGAAGCACAGAGGGTGAAACTTGCATCAGAACTGCACCGACGTTCAACAGGTAAATCACTCTACATCCTTGATGAACCAACAACAGGCTTACATGTTGATGATATCGCAAGACTCTTAAAAGTTCTTCAACGCCTAGTGGATAATGGTGATACCGTTCTTGTCATCGAGCATAACCTTGATGTTATTAAAGGTACCGATTATATTGTTGATCTTGGTCCTGAAGGTGGAGACAAAGGTGGTCAGATCGTAGGGTTTGGTACACCAGAGGATATTATGAATAACGAACAATCTTATACAGGTAAATATTTAAAGCCAATTATAGAGCGCGATCGTGAGCGAATGAGAAATCTGATTAAAGAAAAAGAAGAAGTAGCGCAAAGTTAATTTGGTTAATTTGAGGTAGGGGCTGAATGATATGTTCAGCCTCTTTATCTATTTTTCATATCTAAGAAGTAGAGTTAATATAGTAAATGGGAAAAATGTCATTATTTGTCGAACGGTTGGTGAAATTGTAATAATTTGTTGTGGTATAATAGACCTACAAAATGATAAAGGCAAACTTATTGAAAAATAAGGGCGCAAAGCCAAGGACCTAAGGTAGATCATCTACTATGGTAGCCTAGCCGCCGGAGAATATTTTACTATTGTAAAGTGAGCGAGTATTCTTCTCGTTCACTTTTTTTCTAACAAAGGGGGGATTTACGTGACGATCAACGAAGGAAACATCTATCATCATTTTCAACCTATTTTTTCATTAAAGGATAAGAAAAGGATTGGTTATGAGGGACTTCTAAGATCTACTGATTTTTCTAATCCGGAATTATTTTTTCAACAAGCAATCATAAACAATCAATTATATCAACTAGATACTCAGTCCGTTTACAAAGCTCTTAAAATGTTTCGCCCGAATGAATCAAAAGAAAAGCTATTTCTAAACATTTTTCCATCAACTATTTTCCATCATGATTTTCTGGATTTCATAAACAAGCTAGCTACAGAAAAGTTGCTATCCAATCGAAATATCACATTTGAATTATCAGAGGTTGAGACTGTTAGAGATCTTGCACAATTAAAAGAGAGAATTGCTATTTTAAGAAATTATGGTATTAGTATTGCATTTGATGATGTAGGAAAGGGTAAAGCGTATATACAAGATATTATTGAGCTTGACCCCGAATATATAAAACTCGATCGCTATTTTTCCAAAGATTTGCACCGGTCAGAAAAAAAACAAGCATTTATCTATTTAATATTAGAGTATTGCAGACGATATAATAATACTGTCATTCTCGAAGGCATAGAAACAGTGGAAGACTTACAGATAGCTCAAAGCCTATCCGTTCCATTAGGCCAAGGTTTTTTACTAGGGAGACCGCAGTTATTAAGCAATTATGCTGATGTTAGTAATGGCTAATCAGAATACCAGAGAATAATATTAGGAAAGAATAGCGACCCTGTTACTTTATAATATTTAGTTTTGTATAAGGAAGAGATATTGGTATAAGGGTAGCGATCCTGCCACTTGCTAATAACGCGTTTAATTCCAAGATGTACATGCTTGGATTAAAGGTGTTTTTTTGTTTTTTACTAAATCAGACAAAAGGAGATATTTACATCATGAAATTAACAATCAAACGGAAATTAATAGGAAGCTTCCTAATCGTCTCATTGATCTTTGGGATCGCTTCATATGTGTCATATTCCAATATGAAGCAGTCAAATGAATCATACAATTATATTGTTGAAACTGTTAATGAGGTACGTGCAATTACTCAATCTATTCAAACCGATTCAGCGCTACAATCAGGATATTATCGTGCATTCTTACTATATGGTGATAATAGCTATCGAGACAAAATGAATGAAGCGAATGATCGTATTAATGCGGCAATTTTGAAAGGGAAAGAATTATCCACTTTGCAGGAAACGGTTGATCGTTTGAATACAATTGAGAACTCGAATATTGAGTTTAGAGAAAAGGCAAATCAAATTCTGGATGAAAGTTTAGTTGATAAAGAGAAAGCTATTGATAAGGGACTAGCGCAAATTGTTCCTATAAGCACTCGTCTAACAGAAGATACCCTTTCAATGCATAATTGGTTAAAAGAAATATTAGATGTTCGATATAAGGAAACACATGAATCATCAGATAACGCAAGAGTGAAAGTAGTGATTTTAAGTGTTTTTGCCCTATTATTTGCTATTGCATGTGGTGTTGTTATTTCCATCCTCATATCACGACCTGTTGTAAAATTAGGAAACATGGCAAAGCAAGTAGCAGCTGGAGATTTAAACGTCGAAAAATTAAAGATTAAGAGTAGAGATGAAATCTATTATCTAAATGAGTCTTTTGAACAAATGACAGATAACTTAAAAGAAATGATTAGTTCGATTTCTACAAGCTCTGATCAAGTAGCGGCATCAGCAGAGCAATTGAATGCAAGTGCGGAACAATCAAGTAGAGCATCAGAAACTGTTTCATCTGCAATTCAGGAGATTTCAAGTGGGGCTGAAGAAACCACAACAAAATTAGAAAGCAACACAACTTCATTACAAGAGGTTTTACAAGGAATTCAACATATTTCTGAAAGCTCAGCAAATGTGTCTGAACTATCACGACAAACAACAAAAGAAGCCGAGGAAGGTGGAACGTTTGTTGAAAATAATTTGGCACAAATGAAGTTTATCTCTGAGTCTATTAGTCGTTCAAACGAAAAAGTGACCTCATTATCAAAACGATCAAAAGAAATTGGCTCGATATTAGATGTGATCAGCGGTATTGCTGAACAAACAAATTTATTAGCCTTAAATGCAGCGATTGAAGCAGCTAGAGCTGGTGAGCATGGTAAAGGTTTTGCTGTTGTTGCAGATGAGGTAAGAAAATTAGCTGAGCAATCACAAGTGTCCACAAAAAGTATTGCAGAGTTAATTGCCTTAGTCCAAAAAGATACTGATGAATCAGTGAACATCATGAATGAAGTTGTCACGAATGTTGAGGAAGGGGTAAAAGTATCAGAACAAACATCTGATAAGTTCACGCAAATCCTTTCTAGTACAAGAAATATGACACCACAAATTGAACAGGTAACAGCAACTGTTCAACAAATATCGGCTAGCATTGATGAAATTACCAATTCAGCTATGGAAATATCTCAACTCTCCCAAGCTAATGCGGCAAGCTCTGAAGAGGTAGCAGCTTCAGCTGAAGAACAATTGGCTTCGATGGAAGAAATTGATGCATCAGCTCAAGCTCTTGCGCAAATGGCTGAGGAATTAAAGGTAGTTGTCAATAAATTTAAATTATAATTTAGCAGTAGATAGGAAAATAGTGAGATAAAAAGCAGATTCTAAAAATGGTATAATATAACAAGTTACTATGCAGGGGTTGGGCTGCGGTGGTTACTCCCGGGGCAGATCGGGGGTGATGCCTTGTACATCACGCGTGAAGAGTTGGATACGATGATTGCATTTGCCGCTCTGGTCGTTTCGATTATAGCCGCAACAGGAAACAGCGGAAATAAAAACGACTAGCCCACCCTGACATTTGGCGATGAAGGAAGTGAGCTAATCGTATTATGTTCTACAAGCCTCAGCCACCGCAACTTGCACTGCGGAGTAACTGAAACAATGAAAGGCGGTTGGTGTACGTTCACCAATCGTCTTTTAGTATATGTTTTTATATCCATCATATACCAATTTTGCATGGTCTTCAAGTAAGACGAATACATATAAAAAGTTAAAGGGAAGTGCTCTTCAAACTTTATGTAGATCATAAATAATTGAGGGAAATAGAAAAAATACATATCAAAGCCTGAAACCTCTTATCTTTTCATACGTATTAATGATAAGGGAGTGAAAAGAACAAATGGATAAAACAAATAGATTTTTAGCATCTTTGAATTACTTTAGCGTGTTCTTTGCGCCTTTTTTGTTACCGATTGCGATTTATTTTATTGTTGATCAGTTGGAAGTTAAGAGTCATGCGAAAAAAGCACTCGTGTCACATATCATACCGTTTTTGTCACTGATCGGTGTGGTCATGGTACTCTTCTTTTCAGCAGGAGCTGGCTCTTCTCAGGAGGGAATATTTTTATCCTTCATTTTTGGATTTCTTTTTGTAGGTTTGATTAATTTGATTGTTGGGATTTGGAACATTGTAAAAGGAATACAGCTTTTAATTAGGGATTAAAAAACACAAAATTTCTGAGGAGGAATGTTCATGAAGCATCAAAAAATAAGAATTTTAAAGTTGGTAGAAGAAGGGAAACTATCTGCAGTTGAGGCTCTTTCATTAATAGAATCATTGGAAAATGAAGAAAAAGTGAAGGCAGAGAAGATCACAGCTCTTTCAACTGAGGTCATAGCTGACTATAAGCAAGAACAACATGACACAAATGAATCAAAACAGCAATCATTAGGAAATAAGCTGATGGATTGGGTTGATTCTGCTGTGAAAAAAGTAAAGGATATGGACCTGGATTTAAACTTTGGCAAGTCTATTGATCTTAAACATATTTTTCAGTTTCAAGACTCTGATTTTCAGGATATTGATATTCACTTGCCAAACGGAAGTGTCATAATTGAACCATGGAAGGAAGAAGATATTCGAGTCGAATGTGATGTGAAAGTTTATCGAGTTGAAAACAATGAACAGGCAAGAGAAACCTTTTTAACAGGTGTTGACTGCCAAATGGAAGGAAATCGTTTTATTTTCTTTACAGAGAAAAAAATGATGAAAATCAATGTGTATATAAGAGTACCGCAGCAATCTTATGAAAGAGTAAAGATCAAGTTGTTTAATGGACCAATAAGAGGGGAAGGTTTACTAGTAGGGACAATCAAGGCGAAAACAGCAAATGGTGTTCTTTCCTTCTCAGATATAAAAGCGACAACAGGTGAATTTGAGACTGCGAATGGACAAATTAAAGTAGCAAACTCGAGCTTTGGTAAAATAGAAGCAGAAACAATTAGTGGCTTGATTCAGTTTAATGGTTCAGCTGAAAAAGTGGATGCGCAAAGTTTCAATGGTAATGTGCAGCTCACTTTACATGATGAGAATTGTGAAACACTTTATGCTAAAACAACAACAGGTAACATTGATATTCATGTACCTGAGGACACCAGTATGATCGGGGAATTAAAGTCGAATTTAGGGGCTCTTTCCACAAAAGTAAAGAATGTCGAAGTTTCCTTTGAAAAGAATGAAACCATTCAAAAAGAATTGAAATTTCGAACAGCACACGAAGCGAAATTAACTGTTTTTGCAGATTCAAAAACAGGATCTATTACAATTAAATAAATAAGGATGATGGAAAATGAAAAGATTGTTTCGATCACGTCATGATCGGAAGTTATCAGGTGTACTTGGAGGCTTATCAAACTATATAGGTATTGATGCATCACTATTACGAATATTGTTCGTTGTTTTATTAATCTTTACTGGATTTTTTCCATTGGCACTGATTTATATAGTCTCGATCTTTTTAATGCCAGAAGAAACGGATTATTAGGATGATAAGATGGCTTATAAGTATTCTAGTAAATGCGCTTATATTAATTGTTGTTGCAGGATTTTTTGATTCGTTTCAATTAAGTGGTGTTGCAGCAGCTTTGGGAGCAAGCTTACTTTTGTCTATTCTTAACGTGTTAGTAAAACCATTTTTAATTTTATTAACATTACCTGTTACGGTATTAACGCTTGGGTTATTTTTATTTGTTATTAATGCAGTAACTCTTATGATCGCTCAAGGGTTAATGGGAGATTCCTTTGTTATCGATGGCTTTGGTACAGCTTTACTAGCCTCTGTTTTTATTTCCATTCTTCATTTGTTGATTCAAAAGGGAATTATAGAGCCGATGAAGAAGGATAAATAAACGTTTGTTTAAAAAGAGTGAGAGTAGTCTTGCTCTTTTTTAGTTGTTTTCATAGTTTTTTCAAGGCATTGAATAGATGAACTTATAAGAAAATATCAAAACCAATTTTATCAGATTCAGTTAGAAAACTTTCGAAATAATATTTATGAACAATAAACTTATTAAGGTTGATTGGAGCGAGCAACCTAGAGCGGGAATCAACCTACACAACACCTGTTACATAGCAACTAAGTCTATGGAAGTTGAATGCATCAGGTGAATTGAACAGACAATTCCTAAAAATACTTCTTTCATCAACCTTTGGTAAAACTACCTCATCCTGCACATACTAGTACTGGGTGAGTAGCATGTTCAAACAACGATTAAAAAAGCTTATCTCAATTCTTTGTATGACCTTTCTTTTACCTGCAGCATTTCCTTCTGATCATCAGTACCAGCTTTCACTTAGCAGGGAAGTGAGTGTGGTACAAAATTACTATCATGCTCATCAGTACAATTCAATTAGTCAAGATTCTTTAGTGGTCAGTGAAAATGCAACATCAACGGAACCACCTAAAGTTTTTGCTCCCAAGGGTGAAAAAGAGTTTTCCTATAAAAAGTATCTTTCGCTAATAGAGAAAAACAGTGATGTGAATCGAACAGACTCTATCACAAAATTTCCTTATCACCGCTTTGACGTAAAGGTGAACCGAAATATAAAACCGGCGGATAAGGTAACACTTCATTGGGAGGGAAAGTCACTTCCGGGAAGGCAAGTTACCATGTATGCCTGGAATGTAGCAAATGAAAAGTGGACGGAGCTTGATGGTACGATAGCTAGTGATGAAGAATTTGCGTTAAATGGAACGATAAAAGCAGATGAATACGTGCAAGACCGTAGAATCAGTGTGATTGTTCAAGATCAGCTTCCGAAACATGGAAAAAGCTATGATTATTCGTTTGTTTGGATGACAGATACTCAATATTATGCACAGGATTATCCCGCCATTTTTAAAAGCATCACAGAATGGATTGCTCAAAACAAAGATGTGATGAATATCCGTTATGTGTTTCATACCGGCGATATTGTCAATAAAGCTCATGATGAAAAGCAATGGCAACGAGCAAGTGCTTATATGAATACATTAGATGTTGCGAAGATTCCTTATGGAGTTCTCCCGGGCAATCATGACGAAGGAGACGATTTCAAAAAATATAAGCAGTATTTTGGTGAACATCGATTTAAGCATAAATCCTATTATGGCGGCTCTTATGATGATAATCGGGGTCATTATGACTTGATTTCTGCAAATGGAAAGGATTATATCTTTGTTTATATGGGCTGGGATATTGGGGAAGAAGAAATGAAATGGATGAATAAGGTTCTTCAGCGACACTCTGATCGAACAGCGATTCTCTCGTTTCATGAGTATTTAAAAAAGAACGGAAAACGAAGTCGTGAAGGAAATGAATTATTTGAAAAAGTGGTTGTTCCAAATAAAAATGTTGTTGCTGTTCTATGCGGTCATTATCATAGCAGTCAGCTAAAGGTTGATGAGCTTGATGATAATCAAGATGGAGATGTTGATCGGAAGGTATATCAAATTCTTGCGGATTATCAAAAAGGTGGAGAAGGAGGAAATGGGTTTTTACGCTTGCTTCATATTGATGAAGAAACAAACTCAATTGATGTTGGGACCTATTCCCCTTATTTGAATCAGTATCACTATTATGATCCTGAAAAGTATCCAGATAAAGAACAGTTTACAATGGACATTAATGTGAAGAGAACGCAGAAGATGATTGCAACTACGTATTTTGAAGTGAACATCTATAAACATCTTACAGGTGAGAAGGTAGCATATCAAAAAGAGTGATGAGGTTGATCTCATCACTTTTTTATTTACTTACTAAGCTTATAATATGATTCAATTCCCTCAACAATTGCTTTGGCGCATGATTTTTGATAATCAGCAGTCCGCAATAGCTTTGCCTCTGTTTTGTTTGTCATAAACCCGCATTCGCAAAGAATGGCTGTCATTTTTGTTGCTTTTAAAACATAAAAGCTTGCTGATTTCACTCCTCGATTTTTCCGACCAGTACGGTGAATTAATGCTGCTTGTACTTTTGATGCCAAACCAAGGGCAGTTTTTGGTCTAGAGATATATACAAATGTTTCAATTCCTTCTGCAGAAGTCCATTCCTTTCCATTGCCATGTGCATTTGCGTGGATAGAGACAAATAAATCAACCTTTGCTTGATTTGCCATTGTTGTTCTTTCGATGATAGGGACATCTTTTTCGTCTGAGTGTGAAAAGTAAATTGTGACACCTTGGTAGCTTGTAAATATTTTTTTCATTTCAATGGCAACGGCTCGATTAAATTCATATTCCTTCATACCATCAACGGTTTGTTTACCAGGGGTGCTGTAGCCATGTCCAGCATCAATCATGATCCTCATGCTAAAACCTCCAATTTTTACTTATTCTTTCACTGTGTATATAGACTTTCTGATAGGTTAGAGTAGCGGACATTTGAAAAAAGTTAAAATTTAACATGTTATAACTTTCCTATTATAGATATTTTTTATTATAATTAGAGCTATAAAAACTAACGTTCTATTTTTTACATAAATTACGGGGGAATTGTGTTGAACTCAAACAAACGTTACATCGTATCCGATCATAAAGAAATTACCTCCATTGATGAACTTGAAATCATTTGGAATAATACGAATGATGCCATCTTTTTAATTGCTCCGGATGGGGCTCTATTAAAAGCAAATCCTGCATTTGAGGAAATTCTTGGTTACAGCACTGAAGAATTAATCGGTAACCCACACCCTCCAATTCTGCCAACACTCCAGAAGCAAAAAGGCTTTTTAGAAAGAATGAAAAAAGGTGAAATCATCAAATATCATGAAGCGCAACGGGTGACAAAGGAAGGGAAAGTGATTGATATTGTATCCTCCTACTGTCCTGTGCATAATCATAATGGGGAGCTAGTATGCACGGTCGGAATGTATAAGGACGTAACAAAACAGATTGAGGCCCAAAGAAAGTTAAGGGAAAGTGAAGAAAAATATAGATTTATTGCCAATCATACATCAGACTTAATTATGATTCTTGATAATCAAAAATCAATCACATATGTTTCACCTTCCTCAGAACCGTTGTTGGGGTACTCTTCAGTAGAATGTCTGGACAAGCATATTTCGGTATTCATTTCTGAACATGACATACTTTCTTTTATGAACTGGGGTGAACAGCTAGAAAAAACAAATACAGTTCTAGAAACAGAGCTTCGTTATAAACACGCAAGTGGCTGTTTGATTTGGATGGAATTAAGGGGTTCTTATGTAGTTGATGAGGATAAAAAAAGAACGATTATTGTGTCAAGAGATATCAGTGAACGTAAAAAGTATGAAGAAGAATTAAGAAATATAGCTTTTCATGATTCTTTAACAGGTCTGCCAAACCGATATTATTTTAATGAATTATTAAAAGACGAAATGAGAAAATCTAAGGTCCACTCAATGGAAATGGCTATAATGTACCTTGATATTGATTCTTTTAAGCAAGTAAATGATACGTTTGGACATGCTGGCGGTGATGCCATTTTGATCGAATTCTCAAAAAGAATTCAAAAAAGCATTCGAAATAAAGATATTGTTTGCCGCTTAAGTGGTGATGAATTTGTTATTATTGTTTCAATTCCAAGTGATGAGGAAGTTGTTCGAAACATTGCTTCTCAAATTCAAGCTGAGCTAAAACAACCAATAGTTTTTGAACATCATCAAATCTATATTACAGCATCTATTGGAATCTCAATCTATAATGAGGAAGAATTATCATCAGAAGAATTAATTAAGAGAGCGGATCATGCCCTTTATGAAGTAAAAGAAAATGGAAAGAACGATGTTACGTTTTGGGGTGATTCGTTCGTTAATAAATGATGGTGCATTTCATGATGAAATGCACCATTTTTTTATACGTTAATTAGTAGCTACTACACCTTACAGGCTCACCAGTAGGAGAGTTTTCTGATTATCTAATAAATAGTTTTGGAAAGCAGGACACTAATGCTAGAATAGAAAAAGAAGTCTTTCTTTCCAGATGAACAAGTATTTGGTGTAAGAAACTGAAGACTAGCAAGGATTTAAACAGATATTAATGAACATAGAAAGATTTTCTTTCTAGTTAACAAAGGAGGACACACCGTGCCAAAAGTTCGCACAAAGGATCTTATTGACAAATTTAATTTTGAAGTGATTAGTGGAGAAGAAGGAATAAATCGTCCAATTACAACAAGTGATTTGTCACGTCCTGGTATTGAGATGGCTGGTTTTTTTACATATTATCCGAAAGAACGTGTTCAATTACTTGGTAAGACGGAATTATCATTTTTTCACCAGCTTTCCGCGCAAGAGAAAAAGCATCGTATGGACGAGCTTTGTACAGAGATTACTCCTGCCATTATTGTGACTAGAGAAATGGAAACTCCTCAGGAGCTGATCGATGCCTCTGAACGTGAAGGAGTTCCTGTGTTACGTTCATCGATGAAAACAACCCGTTTATCAAGTCATTTGACGAACTTCCTTGAAGGAAAGCTTGCCCCAACAACTGCTGTTCATGGAGTGTTAGTTGATATCTATGGTGTGGGTGTTCTAATTATTGGAAAAAGCGGTGTTGGTAAAAGTGAAACAGCCCTTGAGCTAGTAAAACGCGGTCACCGTCTTGTCGCAGATGATTGTGTGGAAATACGTCAGGAAGATAAGGATACGCTTATTGGAAGTGCCCCTGAGCTAATTGAACATTTATTAGAAATTAGAGGACTAGGAATCATCAATGTGATGACACTATTCGGTGCAGGTGCGGTTCGAAGCTTTAAACGTATTACACTTGTGATTAACTTAGAACTATGGGATCAAAATAAACAGTACGACCGCCTAGGTCTTGAAGAAGATAAAATGAGAATCATTGATACAGATATTACCAAGCTAACAGTTCCTGTTCGTCCTGGACGTAACTTATCTGTTATTATCGAAGTAGCTGCGATGAATCACCGTTTAAAACGAATGGGTGTAAATGCAGCGGAGCAATTTACAAATAAGCTTGCCGGTGTGATTGAAGATGGAGACAACGAGGAAGAATAAGGAATACTAACCATGTGGAATCGGAGTCATCGCTCCGGTTCTATTGTTTTGGAATAATAAGGTAGTATTCTTGATCGATAAAAAGTAAAATAAGGATGGTTGGTCAAAGGTAATCAAAAGATGGATATACATAGAAACTACATATGCAGGGAGTTGAAGAAATGGAAGAAAGTATTAAGCCACTTAACCCGATAGCCATTGAATTAGGTCCGATTCAAGTACATTGGTACGGTGTGATTATCGGCTTGGGCGCATTGCTTGCCTTACTTATTGCTGTAAGAGAAAGTGAACGACGCGGACTGCATAAAGACACATTTGTTGATCTTGTTCTGTTTGCGATCCCAATTGCCATTTTAGGAGCAAGAGCCTATTATGTTATTTTTCAATGGGATTATTATTCTCAAAACCCGGGCGATATTATAAAAATCTGGAATGGCGGTCTCGCGATTCATGGTGGGTTGATCGCGGCGATTATTACTGGAGCAGTATTTGCAAAAGTGAAAAAGCTTTCGTTCTGGAAGCTAGCTGATATTGCGGCACCAAGTATTATTCTTGGGCAGGCGATTGGACGATGGGGTAATTTTATGAACCAAGAAGCACATGGTGGTCCCGTTACAAGAGAATTTCTAGAAGGATTGTTTTTACCAGATTTCATAGTAAATCAAATGTATATTAATGGTCAGTATTATCATCCAACTTTCTTATATGAATCATTATGGAATCTCGCTGGATTTATCGGATTAATGCTACTAAGAAAAGCAAACTTCAGACGCGGGGAACTTTTCTTAACCTATGTGATTTGGTATTCAGTAGGAAGATTCTTTGTTGAAGGACTAAGAACTGACAGTTTAATGCTGACAGAAACGTTAAGAATTGCGCAAGTCATCTCAATTGTTCTTGTTGCAGTTGCTGTAGGCATTATCATCTTCAGACGTTTAAAAGGCTATTCTAATGTAAGATATTTAGATACGAGTCAATAAGTTTGCTTAACATTAAGGGAGAGGGTTGAAGTGGGAAAAAGCTTTAAAACCGGTCTGCAATCTGGCTTACAAACAACATGGACACTGGGTAAGGTTATTTTTCCAATTACATTAGTTGTGAGCTTGCTGCAGTATACGCCAATTCTGGATTGGATTGTTCAGCTTATTTCACCTCTAATGGGGATCTTTGGGCTTTCAGGAGAAGCGGCAATTCCATTGGTTATCGGAAACTTCCTAAATCTTTATGCAGGAATTGGTGCGATCTTATCTTTGGATTTAAGTGTAAAAGAAGTATTTATACTAGCCACAATGCTTTCGTTTTCACACAATCTATTAGTGGAATCCTCTGTTGCGGCAAAGGTCGGTTTAAAGCTTTGGATTATTTTGCTTGTTAGACTTGGCCTTGCCTTTAGTTCAGCTATCATTATTAACCTTGTTTGGCAAGGTGGAAGCGAGATGGCTCAGTACGGATTTGTTAGTCAAACAGCTGTAACTCCAGATGGATGGCTAGAGATTATCGGGTTAGCTTTACAAAAGGCAGCATTAGGTGTTGTTCAATTAGCACTTATCGTTATTCCGCTAATGATTGTGATTCAATATATGAAAGATTTAGGTTTATTAAATGTATTTACAAGATGGATGGCCCCTGTTACTCGCATGCTTGGGATGAAAGAAAACACATCGATGACCTTAGTGGCAGGCCTTACAATTGGCTTAGCATATGGAGCAGGTGTCATGATTCAGGCTGTAAAAGAAGATGGTGTTAGCTATAAAGATTTAACATTAGCATTTATTTTTCTAGTATCCTGTCATGCTGTTGTAGAGGATACGTTAATCTTCATTCCACTGGGGATCCCAGTTTGGCCATTGCTAGCTATTCGTTTATCAGTAGCCATTATTTTAACTATAACAGTTGCCGCAATTTGGCGAAAACTTGAAGCAGCACCAAGAAGAAAGGAAGCGACGTATGAAAATTAATACTCTATTATTTGACCTAGACGGAACATTAATCAATACAAATGAATTAATCATTGAATCCTTTCTCCATACTTTACATTCGTATTACCCGAATCAATATAAAAGAGAAGATGTGTTACCGTTTATAGGACCAACTCTTTATGATACGTTCAATAGCATTAACGCTGAAAAAGTGGAAGAAATGGTGAAAGTGTACCGCAAATTCAATCATGAACAGCATGATGTTCTTGTAAAAGAGTATGAGACCGTTTTTGAAACAGTAAAAACATTGAAGGAAAAAGGTTTTAAGCTAGGTATTGTCACAACGAAAATTCGTGCCACTGTAAATATGGGCTTAACATTAACAAAGCTTGATCAGTTTTTTGATGTAGTTGTCACGCTTGATGATGTTGAAAATGCAAAACCACATCCAGAGCCAGTTCTAAAAGCATTGGAGCAGTTAGGATCAAAACCTGAGGAAGCCATTATGGTCGGAGATAATCACCATGATGTAGAGGCAGGTAAAAATGCTGGCACTAAAACAGCGGGAGTTGCGTGGAGCATTAAAGGAAGAGACTACATTAGCAGCCACAATCCCGATTACTTACTTGAAACAATGAGTGATCTATTACCAATAGTCGGAGTGGAATAAGGTGAGAAGAACAACACGTTATCCTGTCACAGGAGCAAATTCATTATGGCATGTATATAAAACCGTGCCGTTTTGGAAGGTTGTTAAAAACTTTATTGTGATTCAGCTTGCGAGGTATACACCGTTTTTAGGAATGAAAAATTGGCTGTACCGCAATTTTTTGCGGATGAAGGTTGGCGATCAAACATCATTCGCCCTTATGGTCATGCTTGATGTGATGTTCCCAGAAAAAATTTCAGTTGGTCAAAACACGGTAATTGGCTATAATACCACGATTTTAGCTCATGAATATTTGATTAATGAATACCGCCTCGGAGATGTTGAAATTGGTAGCGAAGTACTAATTGGCGCTAACTCAACGATTTTACCAGGTGTGATCATCGGAGATGGGGCCATTGTTTCAGCAGGAACTCTTGTTCACAAAGATGTCCCAGCAGGAGCATTTGTCGGCGGTAACCCCATGAGAATCATCTATACAAAAGAAGAGCTGGCAAACAGGGGAGGAGAGGCTGCTAGTCATGACTAGTGGTCTTTTCTTTTTAAGGTCTGGGTGTGGACAAGCTTTTGGAGTGTTGTTTGTGGGTGTGGTGAACGACGAAATAGAGGGTGAAAGAGCAGGTAGTGTCGTTCATAAGGTTGATGAAGACCAAACCAAGAGTAGCAAGCACGAGAAATGGTCTTCATAAGGTTGATGAAGACCAAACCAAGAGTAGCAAGCACGGGAAAAGGTCTTCATAAGGTTGATGAAGACCAAACCGGGAGTAGCAAGCACGGGAAATGGTCTTCATAAGGTCGATGAAGACCAAACCAAGAGTAGCAAGCACGGGAAATGGTCTTCATAAGCACGATGAAGACCAAACCGGGAGGAGCAAGCACGAGAAATGGTCTTCATAAGGTTAATGAAGACCAAACCAAGAGTAGCAAGCACGGGAAAAGGTCTTCATAAGGTTGATGAAGACCAAACCAAGAGTAGCAAGCACGGGAAAAGGTCTTCATAAGGTTGATGAAGACCAAACCAAGAGTAGCAAGCACGGGAAATGGTCTTCATAAGGTTGATGAAGACCAAACCAAGAGTAGCAAGCACGGGAAATGGTCTTCATAAGCACGATGAAGACCAAACCGGGAGGAGCAAGCACGAGAAATGGTCTTCATAAGGTTGATGAAGACCAAACCGGGAGTGGCAAGCACGAGAAAAGGTCTTCATAAGCGTATGAAGCCCAAAACAGGTACAGCAATCACGAGAAATAACCTTCATAAAGATAAAGGCCCAATTAATATGCAACACCACAGGCACACCACCACTCTATTAACATTTAATTAAACGTTTGTTTAACTAAAGAAGTCAGAATAGCGCGTGAAATTAAATAGCCTTTTATATCCAAAATAAGCATGATTTCCTTGAAAAAGCTCCTTCACTTTGGTAGTATATTAGCATATTAGCGAGGTAAAGGATTCTGAAAATTAATGATAAGTAAACAATGACGGGGGTACAGACACACATGTTTATGTTTGAAAAACCGCTTGGAATGGTTGATACATTACCAAATTTATATGAAGTAAAGAAGAAGACTCGTCGTGCGATGACGAATGAGATAGAAGCATGGGGTTTTGAATTTATTGAAACACCGACTCTTGAATATTACGAAACCGTCGGAGTACAGTCTGCGATATTAGATCAACAGCTTTTTAAATTGCTAGATCAACAAGGTCATACTTTAGTGCTGCGTCCGGATATGACAGCACCAATCGCACGTGTGGCTGCATCGAAATTATTTAATAATCTTTATCCGCAGCGCCTTGCTTACTCTGCAAATGTTTTCCGTGCACAGCAGAACGAAGGTGGCCGCCCGGCTGAGTTTGAACAAGTGGGTGTTGAATTAATTGGTGACGGAACGACAAGCGCAGATGCTGAAGCCATTGCGTTAATGATTTCTGTTTTAAAGAAAGCTGGACTTAAGAACTTTAAAATTGCAATCGGTCATATTGGATATGCTAACGCCTTATTCAAAGAGGTACTTGGCAATCAAGAACGTGCAGACGTGTTAAGACGTTTTCTTTATGAGAAAAATTATGTTGGCTATCGTGAGCATGTGAAGGGCTTGCCATTATCATCAATTGATAAAGAACGTTTATTTACATTACTAAAATTACGTGGTGGGATCGAGAAGGTAGATGAGGCGAAGGAGCTTGTTACCTCTCAAGAAGCACGAAGTTCATTAGAAGAAGTTTCTCAATTATGGAATGCGCTTGAAGCATATCAAGTTACAGACTATTTAAAGCTAGATTTAAATATTGTGAGTCATATGAGCTATTATACGGGTGTTTTATTTGAGGTGTACGCTGACAATGTTGGTTTTATCATCGGAAATGGTGGACGTTATGACCACTTATTCGAGAAATTCAATCGTGCTGCACCAGCAACAGGTTTTGGTCTTCACCTTGATCGATTGATTGAAGCACTTAATGAAACAGAAGAGGCTAAACTTCAATGTGTAATTTATAGTCAAGAACGACGTGTTGAAGCGATTTCGTTTGCAACAGAGCTACGTGAAGATGGCAAACGAGTGGTGATGCAGGATATCACAGGTATTAAAGATGTTGATGCCTATACGAAGAAATTTGAAGAAGTAAGCTATTTTATCGGATCAAGAAAGGAGGAGCTGTAGGATGAGTCAGTTATTAACGATTGCGATGCCAAAGGGAAGAATTTTTGAAGAGGCAGCAGATATGCTTCGTAAAGCAGATTATCAGCTTCCTCCTGAGTTTGATGAATCAAGAAAATTAATTTTAGATGTTCCAAATGAGAATATTCGCTTTATCTTGGCTAAGCCAATGGACGTTGTCACATATGTTGAGCACGGTGTGGCTGACGTTGGAATTGCTGGAAAAGACGTTATGCTTGAGGAAGATCGTGACGTGTATGAGGTGCTGGATCTGAAGATTAGCGAATGCTACTTAGCTGTTGCTGGTCTTCCGAATGCCAAACTATCAGATGTAGCTCCAAAAGTAGCAACAAAATATCCGAAAGTTGCTTCAAGCTATTTCCGTGAGCAAGGTGAGCAGGTTGAAATTATTAAACTAAATGGTTCAATTGAGCTTGCCCCTTTAATTGGCTTGGCTGACCGAATTGTTGACATCGTTTCAACAGGACGAACATTAAAAGAAAATGGCTTAGTGGAGCTTGAGCATATTTGCCATATTACATCACGTCTTATTGTAAATCCGGTGAGCTATCGTATGAAGGATGAACCGATTGATGAGCTAGTGGAACGTTTATCGAAAGTAATTGGAGGATAAGTGAATGAAGATTACTCAAATTACAGACAAAAAGGTATCACTAAGAAGAACGATTGATACGGGAACAGAAGATCAACGTAAAATTGTTCAATCAATTATCGCAACCGTTCGAGAAGAAGGAGATTCAGCTCTTTTTTCTTATACAGAAAAATTCGATCGCGTTAACTTGTCTAACCTTAAAGTAACCGAAGAGGAATTTACAGCTGCATACGAAACACTTGATGAAGAATTAGTTGAGATTATCCGTGAAGCAGCAGCTAATATTCGTGTATTTCATGAAAAGCAAAAAAGAGAATCTTGGATCAGCTATGATGATAACGGCACGATGCTTGGACAAAAAATTACAGCTTTAGATGCAGTAGGTGTGTATGTACCAGGTGGGACAGCAGCCTATCCATCTTCAGTTTTAATGAATGTCATTCCGGCCCAAGTCGCAGGGGTGAAAAGAATAGTCATCACTTCTCCTCCAAATGAGCAAGGAACACTACCGGCAGGTGTTTTAGTTGCGGCGAAGGAGCTTGGCATTTCTGAAATATATAAAGTTGGCGGCGCTCAAGCAATTGCTGCGTTAGCGTATGGAACGGAAACGATTGCGGCAGTTGATAAGATTATGGGTCCTGGTAATATTTTTGTTGCCCTTGCGAAGCGTGAAGTGTTCGGCATTGTTGATATCGACATGATTGCAGGTCCAAGTGAAATTGTGGTACTAGCAGATGAAACAGCTAAACCAAACGAAATTGCAGCAGATCTCCTGTCACAGGCTGAGCATGATAAAAATTCATCTAGTATTCTTGTCACAACATCAATGAAACAGGCTGAAGAAGTGAAAGCGGAAGTGGAAAAGCAAGTAGAAACGCTCCCTAGAAAAGAGATTGCAAAGGCATCTGTTGAAGCATACGGTCACATTTATGTTGCGGATGATTTGGAAACAGCAATTGCGGTTGTTAATGAGCTAGCTCCTGAGCATCTTGAGGTGTTAACGGAAAATCCATTGGGGAGCTTAAATGATATCCGTCACGCTGGAGCCATTTTCCTTGGAAGATATAGCTCTGAGCCAGTCGGTGACTATTTCGCAGGTCCTAACCATGTGTTGCCAACGAATGGTACGGCACGTTTTTCAAGTCCATTAAATGTTGATGATTTTATGAAAAAATCCAGCATTATTTCTTATAGTGAAAAAGCATTTTTAAATAACTATTCAAAAGTTGCAAAGCTTGCACGCTTAGAAGGTTTAGAAGCACATGCACGCGCAATGGAAGAACGACTTAAATAAGGAGGAGAAATGAATATGACAAGAACAGCATCGATTGAACGTCAAACGAAAGAAACGCAAATTTCACTGTCTTTTAATATAGATGGAACAGGTCAATCATCTCTTAAAACAGATGTGCCATTCATGGATCATATGCTTGATCTTTTTACAAAGCACGGGCAATTTGATTTAACGGTAAATGCAAATGGAGATGTTGAAATCGACGATCACCACACAACAGAAGATATCGGCATTTGCCTTGGAAACGCATTGCGTGAGGCATTAGGCGATAAACGTGGCATTAAACGTTACGGAAATGCATTTGTTCCGATGGATGAGGCGTTAGCACAAGTTGTAGTTGACTTGAGTAACCGTCCACATCTTGAGTTTCGCGCTGAACTGCCAAGTCCTAAAGTCGGCACATTCGATACAGAGAATGTTCATGAATTTTTATGGAAGCTGGCTCTTGAGGCACGCATGAATTTACATGTGATTGTTCACTACGGTCATAATACACACCACATTATTGAAGCGATTTTTAAAGCATTAGCAAGAGCATTGGATGAGGCAACAAGTATTGACCCGCGTATGGAAGGGGTACTTCCTTCAACGAAAGGGATGTTATAAGCATGATCGCGATTATTGATTATGGAATGGGTAATTTATACAGCGTAAGTAAAGCGTTAGAGCGTATGAATGCTGACTATATTCTTTCAAGTGATGAAAAGGAACTGGCTAAAGCTGACGGCTACATTTTACCTGGAGTAGGTTCTTTTAAAGATGCAATGTCCATTTTAGACGAAACAGGCTTAACAAGCTTTATTCAAAAAGTTGTAGAAGAAGGCAAACCTTTGTTAGGTATTTGCTTGGGGATGCAGTTGCTTTTTGAGGAAAGTATTGAGAACGGGGAAGCGAAGGGGCTTGCTTTCTTACCTGGTAAAGTTATTAGAATACCTGAGTTAGCAGGCGGTGAGCAACTTAAAGTGCCACATATGGGCTGGAACAACTTAAATATGAAAAATGACAGCCCGTTACTTGCAGGTCTTTCCAGTGGTTATGCTTATTTTGTTCATTCTTATTATGTGGATGCAGCAGATCAAGATACATTGTTAGCCACGGCAAGCTATGGGGTAGAGGTCCCAGCTGTTGTTGGACGTGATAATGTGTATGGGACACAATTCCACCCGGAAAAAAGCAGTGAACTGGGATTAGCCATTTTAGAAAATTACATCAGCATTGTGGAGGGAGAAAAACGATGAGCCAATTTATTATTTATCCGGCAATTGATATGCGCGGCGGCAAATGCGTGCGATTGCTTCAAGGTGATTATAACAAGGAAACGGTGTACGGTGACTCTCCTTTTGATATGGCGAAGACGTTTGATGACCAAGGAGCAAGCTGGATTCATATGGTAGATTTAGATGGAGCGAAAGCAGGTAAGCTTGTAAACCATCAGCATGTCATTGATGCAGCTACGAAACTATCAGCTAAAATTCAAATTGGTGGTGGCATTCGTACGGAGGAAGATGTAGAGTTCTACCTTTCAAACGGAGTTGGCCGAGTGATTTTAGGTAGTGCAGCAATTTCTAATCCTGATTTTGTGAAAAAAATGCTAGCTACATATGGAGAAAAAATCGCAATTGGTATTGATGCGAAAGATGGTTATGTGTCAACAGAGGGCTGGTTGAATACATCAAATGTGAAAGCAACAGATCTTGGAAAAGAGCTTGCTGCTGCAGGTGCCGAGGTGTTTATTTTTACAGATATCGCAACAGACGGAATGCTTTCTGGACCTAATGTGGATGCGGTCGTTGAAATGGCAAAAGCAACAGGAAAAGAAGTAATTGCTTCTGGTGGGGTAAGCTCATTAAAAGATTTAGAGACTCTTGCTGAATATCAGCAAGAAGGTGTTGCGGGAGCGATTGTAGGAAAGGCGCTATACACAAATCAATTTTCTCTTACTGATGCTTTAAAGGTAGGAAAAACATCATGATTACAAAACGAATCATACCATGCTTAGATGTAAAAGAAGGACGAGTTGTAAAAGGAATTCAGTTTTTAGGACTAAGAGACGCAGGTGACCCAGTTGAGCTTGCCAAGTTTTATGACCAAGAAGGTGCAGATGAGCTTGTTTTTTTGGACATTTCAGCTTCACATGAAGGCCGAAAAACAATGGTTGATGTTGTAGAACAGGTTGCTGCTCAGCTAGCGATTCCTTTTACAGTTGGAGGAGGAATTAACTCACTCGAAGATATGAAAAGAATTCTTCGTGCAGGTGCCGATAAGGTTTCCTTAAACACAGCGGCTTTAGTAAATCCGGAGCTTATTACAGAGGGAGCTGGCTTCTTTGGCTCTCAGTGTATCGTTGTCGCAATTGATGCGAAATATGATGAAGAATTAGGCAGCTGGAGAGTGTTTACTCATGGTGGCCGAAATGCAACTGAATGGGAAGTTGTGGACTGGGCAAAGGAAGCTGTGAAACGTGGTGCCGGGGAAATTCTCCTCACAAGCATGGATAGTGATGGAGAAAAAAGCGGCTTTAATATCGCCCTAAATAAAGCGGTTAGTGAAGCGGTCACTGTTCCAGTTATTGCGTCAGGTGGAGCTGGAAATGCTGAGCACTTTTTACATGCTTTTCAAGAAGGAAAAGCAGATGCTGCTCTAGCTGCTTCGATTTTTCATTACAAAGAAACATCGGTTAAAGAAGTAAAAGCATATTTAGATCAACAGGGGGTGAATGTACGATGAACGTTAAATTTGACCAAAATGGCTTGGTTCCGGCAATCGTACAAGATGCAGCGAGTAAAGAAGTGTTAACGCTAGCTTATATGAATGAAGAATCGTTACAAAAAACGTTGGATACGAAGGAAACTTGGTTTTACAGCCGTTCTAGACAAGAACTTTGGCACAAAGGTGCAACGTCTGGGAATACACAAAAAGTGGTTGAAATGAGATATGATTGTGATCAAGATGCAATTCTTGTTCTTGTTCAGCCTCAAGGTCCAGCATGTCATACAGGTGCATATACATGCTTTAGTGAAACCATTGAGAAACAAGAAGTAACACCAGCACAAGATCGTTTCCAGATTTTAAATACATTAGAGAAATTAATTGCTGAACGTGAAAGTGAGCTTCCAGAAGGTTCGTATACAACTTACTTATTCACTGAAGGTGTAGATAAAATTTTGAAGAAGGTTGGAGAAGAAGCAGGGGAAGTCATTATTGCTTCTAAAAACCGTGACCATGACGAGTTGAAATGGGAAGTGGCTGATTTGGTATTTCACTTAATGGTTTTATTGCGAGAGCAGAAATTACCTCTAGATGATGTGTTAAAGGTTTTAGAGGAGAGACATGCTTCAAAATAGGCTGATGAAGGCAATCGTTTATAAGGGCGATTGCCTTTATGTTGTTACAAAAAGAATATTACACTAACTTCTGCATATAATGATATGTCTTTTTGAAAAATCCAACGTTTTATGAAGCCATGTTGTTGAGATATCTCTATGTGCATCGAAATATCTACTATTTTGATGAAGAATCTTGTGGTATACTTACGTACGGGAATTTAATGAAATGGAGGATCTCAGTGGGAAGACAATTGAGCAAACAACAAAAAAGAGCACAGGTTGTCCCGTTTCTCCAAGATGGACAATATTATTATAATAAGGGCCTAAAGGCATATCGTGAATATAACTATGAAAAGGCAAGTAAATATTTACAAAAGAGCATTGAGTTAGATCCGAATGACTCAATGAAGCTGTCACAGCTAGCAGCCATTTATACAGATATGGGGAAATACAGCCAATCAAATGAATTGCTATCACACATACTTAAAGAGCTTGATCAGGATATGACGGAATGTCATTATTTAATGGCAAATAACTACGCACATCTTGGGTTATTTCAGGAAGCCTACAAGTGTGCGACTGAATATGCAAATAAAGAGCCATATGGTGAGTTTACTGAAGAAAATGAAGATCTTATTGATCTTTTAACGATGGAAGATGATGATGAAGAGCCATTTTTAAAAGATCCTGATGATTTAATTTTAAAACAGGATGCGGCCAAATCACTACTTGAAACAAGTCAGTTTGAAGAAGCGATTTTACTTCTTGAGGAAATTGTTGCTGAATACCCTGAATTTTGGTCGGCACACAACAACTTATCTTTAGCCTATTTTTATGTCGGAGAAGTGGAAAAAGCCAAAGAGTACCTGCAAACTGTCCTTGAACGGAATCCAGGCAATTTACATGCTTATTGTAATCTTTTAGTATTCTATTATTATGAACGCCAGGATGACAAGGTTGAGGAGCTTGCAAATACTCTATCGACTGTACACCCGCTTTTATTCGAACATCGCTATAAATTGGGGGCAACATTTGCTTTAGTTGGCTATTATCCTTTAGCATACAAATGGCTTCGTTCACTACACAAGCAAGGCTACGAAGGTGATGAAGTATTCTACTATTGGCTATCATATGCAGCTTATTTTACAGGAAATGTATCATTCTCTGAGCAAATGTGGGAGCGAGTATTAAAGGAAAATAAAGATAAAGCAGGCTCAGAGCCGTGGAATTTGAACGCAGATTCAAATCAGCGAGTGAGCAATATGACACTAGAAGAGCGCCTATACGCAATTTTCTTGGCCATACAAACAAAAAATCTCGATCAACTACATGAATATCAATCATCAGCTGTCCCACAATCACAGCTTGAAAAGGAATTCATCAAACTAGCTTTATCTAAACATTTTGATTCATATGATCAGGTCTCGTCTCTCTATCAAATAGCAGAGTCTTTATTCGTTCATTCCGAGCATGATGAATTATTTTTGTTCTCATTCCGTATTTTAATGAAAGCTTATAAACAAAATTACTCGCTAAAAAACTATCAAGGCTGGGCTGCTGCTCTGGACTATGTATGGAGAAGCCAAGCGAACCAGTCAATTACACAAACTGTTATTGCTTCTGAGTATGGCACATCGGTCTCGTCTGTAGGAAAGTATGTAAAGCTTGTGAAAAGTATTTTAGCTTAAATGAAACCTGCCTAAGAGAGGGCGGGTTTTTTTATGTGTGAATTAAAAACGCAGATATATTCACAGAATCGCGGATAAAAGTGTGAAATCGCGGATAAATTCACAGAATCGCGGATAAAAGTAGGAAAATCGCGGATAAACCGTAACATGGCTGTTTGGAATACATCATCTCATCAGAAATCCCTACGATTTAAGTTCAAATTCATCCTCCCGCTCCGTAATGAGCAAAAATATGGCATGATTTCACTATATTTTATACGATGTCTATAAGGCAAAATGATGAAGACGGTAGTAAAAGGGTGTATGTGTCTTCTCGTATTGGCAGATAATCAAAGTAAAGGTCATTTTAAGGAGTGAACAACGTGTCAGAAGAAAAAATTTATGACGTTATCATTGCAGGAGCAGGTCCCGCTGGAATGACAGCTGCTGTTTATACGTCTCGTGCGAATTTATCAACGTTAATGATTGAGCGTGGAATACCGGGAGGCCAGATGGCAAATACAGAGGAAGTTGAAAACTATCCGGGCTTTGATCATATATTAGGACCTGAATTATCAACAAAAATGTTTGATCATGCAAAAAAATTTGGTGCTGAATATGCGTACGGTGATATACAGGAAATTATTGATGGTGAAGAATACAAAACAGTAAAAGCTGGGAAAAAAGAATATAAAACAAGAAGCATCATTATTGCAACAGGTGCAGAATACAAGAAAATCGGTGTTCCTGGAGAAAAAGAATTAGGTGGACGTGGCGTATCTTATTGCGCAGTTTGTGATGGTGCTTTCTTTAAAGGAAAAGAATTAGTTGTTGTTGGTGGCGGTGATTCAGCAGTAGAAGAGGGTGTTTATTTAACTCGATTCGCTTCAAAGGTTACAATTGTTCACCGTCGTGATGAATTAAGAGCGCAAAAAATTCTTCAGCAACGTGCATTTGATAATGAAAAGATTGACTTTATCTGGAATCATACAGTAAAAGAAATTCATGATGTAGACGGCAAGGTTGGCAAAGTGACCTTAGTGAACACACAAAATGGAGAAGAGCAAGAATTCAAAACAGATGGTGTGTTCATCTATATCGGAATGGTTCCACTATCAAAGCCGTTTGAAAGCCTTGGGATTACGAATGAAATGGGCTATATTGAAACAAATGACCGTATGGAAACAAGAGTTGAGGGGATTTTTGCAGCAGGAGATATCCGTGAAAAAATGCTCCGTCAAATTGTGACAGCTACAGGTGACGGTAGTATTGCGGCTCAAAGTGCTCAACACTATGTAGAGGAATTAGTTGAAAAACTTAAGGTGAATAAATAAATATTACAAACGTAAAAGAATGTCGAAAGGCGGTTAACAATTTCGTAATTGTGTTTTAACTCTCCTGTAACATGACTGAAACAATTATGAGGTACTATATAAATAGTAATTGACCCCCTTTTATAAATAGACTTAATTTCGAGCATGGGCGCCCTTTCCCGTGCTCCCTTTTTTTGTTCTTCAACCTGTTTTTATTTCTTTTTAAAAAAATGAAACAGATTTCCATCTTATCCGTATATACATATAGTAAATTCCTCTTTTTTTACCAATTGAAAAGCTAATCGTGTTCGTTGTATAGATTATTTGAACATAGTATAATAAACAAAAGTAAAGTACGAGATAAAATGAGGAAAAATTCCAATGTCATGTGAATAATAGAGGTGAAGAATTTGCAAAGAGTAACCAACTGCGTCTTAATGGAAGGAAACAAGGTTCTTCTCCTACAAAAGCCTAGAAGAGGTTGGTGGGTAGCTCCCGGTGGGAAAATGGAACTGGGGGAATCTGTAAAGGATACTGTCACACGTGAATATAGGGAAGAAACAGGAATCTATATAAAAAACCCTCAATTAAAAGGTATTTTTACGTTCATCATACAAGACGGAAAAGATATTGTTTCAGAATGGATGATGTTTACCTTCTTAGCGACTGATTATCAAGGAACGAATGTAGGAGAATCAGAAGAAGGAACAATTAAATGGCATGATAAAGAAGCGGTTCAGGAGTTACCGATGGCACCTGGAGACCACCACATCCTGGATTATGTGATGAAAGGTACAGGAATGCTTTACGGGACCTTTACATATACTCCAGATTTTGAACTACTATCTTATCGTTTGGATCCACAATAAACCGGCATATTTGCTTACAAAATTTACAAAGAATGAATGAAATTATGATACGTTACATGTAGCAGGAGAAATGAGAGGAGGAGAGATGGAATGACTGTCGAGCAAAACGAGCAACAGATGTTACAGCAAGATGTGCAGATGGTAATTATTACTGGCATGTCTGGCGCAGGAAAAACAGTTGCTATTCAAAGTTTTGAAGACTTAGGTTACTTCTGTGTGGACAACTTGCCGCCAACCCTATTACCAAAGTTTTTGGAGTTAATGAAAGAATCAGGCTCTAAAATGAATAAAGTCGCATTAGTTATGGATCTTCGTGGAAGAGAGTTTTTCGATAGTTTATTTAAAGCACTTGATGATCTACCGGAAAACTCATGGGTAACACCCCATATTTTATTCCTTGATGCGAAAGACTCTACTCTTGTCACAAGATATAAGGAAACAAGGCGCTCACATCCGTTAGCTTCTAAAGGTCTTCCATTAGAAGGGATTGGCTTAGAGCGAGAACTGTTAGAAGAGATGAAGGGTAGAGCACAATTAATCTATGATACATCAGATTTAAAGCCAAGAGAGTTACGTGAAAAAATCCTTAAGCAATTTTCTTCAAGTGTTCAACACACGTTTACCGTGAATGTAACATCATTTGGATTTAAATATGGAATCCCAATCGATGCTGATCTTGTCTTTGATGTTCGTTTCTTACCAAATCCTCATTATATAGAGCATATGAGGCCAAAAACGGGCTTGCAGGAAGAGGTTTCTTCATACGTGTTAAAGTGGAATGAAACACAAAAGTTTCTTGAAAAGCTTATAGATTTGCTCACATTCATACTGCCTTATTATAAACGTGAAGGAAAAAGTCAAATTGTTATTGCGATTGGTTGTACAGGAGGTCAACATCGCTCAGTAACACTCGCTGAATATCTTGTAAAACATTTTCACCAAGACTATCATACTCAAGTCTCACACCGAGATATTGAGAAGAGAAAGAATCACTAAGGATGACAGAACATTTGCCTAAAGTTGTGATTATCGGTGGCGGTACAGGGTTATCCGTTTTATTAAGAGGGTTAAAGCACTTTCCTGTTGATATTACGGCCATTGTGACTGTTGCTGATGATGGCGGGAGCTCGGGCAGGCTCCGAAATGAGTTAAATATTCCACCTCCTGGAGATATCCGAAATGTATTAGCTGCTTTATCTGATGTTGAACCACTCGTTGAAGAGCTATTTCAACATCGTTTCAATAAAGGGAATAATCTCATTGGCCATTCCTTAGGGAATCTCATTTTAGCTGCTATGACGAACATTACTGGTGATTTTGTTCATGCAATTAAAGAAATGAGTACTGTCTTAAATGTACGAGGAAAAGTTTTACCAGCTGCTAATTCTAGTGTTGTGTTAAACGCAGAAATGGAAGATGGCACAATTGTATCAGGAGAATCAAAAATTCCTTTCTCAGGTAAAAGAATTAAAAAGGTGTTTTTGAGCCCTACCGAAATTGAGCCTCTTCCTGAAACAATTGATGTGATCAGAGAAGCTGATTTAATTGTCATTGGTCCAGGCAGCTTGTACACAAGTATCTTACCGAATCTTCTTGTACCGAAAATAGGAGAAGAAGTTTGCAAAGCAAAAGCGAAAAAGGTATACATCTGTAATGTGATGACACAGGCAGGAGAAACATTAAATTACTCTGCAAGTGACCATGTGAAAGCATTGTATGAGCATATGAATGAATCATTTATTGATACCATTCTCGTAAATGAAGAAGAAATACCTGAGAACATAAAGTCATTATATGAAGAGGAGCTTGCGAAGCCTGTTCATTATGATATTGAAAGGTTAAAATCACTAGGTCTTGAAGTGATAACAGACAATATTGTTTGTTATGAGAATAGTGTCATTCGACATGACACAAATAAAGTTGCAAAGCTATTATATGGAATTCTTCAAGAAGACTAACGCGGGTTCCAGGTAAAGAATGGGGGTGCAGAGTTGTCATTTGCATCTGAAACGAAAAAAGAATTAACGAATCTAGAACTAAAACCATGCTGCTTACGAGCTGAGTTATCAGCTTTAATTCGAATGAATGGATCGTTGTCATTTTCAAACAAAATGCTGGTTTTAGATATTCAAACAGAAAATGCAGCGATTGCCAGAAGAATTTATACTTTGTTAAAAAAGCAATATCAAGTATCAGTGGAGCTTCTTGTTCGAAAGAAAATGCGTTTGAAGAAAAACAATGTTTATATTGTAAGACTTGTTGAACAAGCAAAAACGATATTAGAGGATCTTAATATTTTAGATGAGGGTTTTACCTTCTATCATAGAATTTCTGAAGATCTTGTGAAAAAGAAATGTTGCAAACGCTCTTATATAAGAGGCGCATTTCTTGCTGGAGGCTCCGTTAATAACCCGGAAACCTCATCCTATCACCTTGAAATTTTCTCACTATATAAAGAGCATAACGATTCTCTTTGTGAGTTAATGAATACATTTGATTTGAATAGCAAAACGTTAGAGCGTAAAAAAGGCTTTATCACGTATTTAAAAGAAGCAGAAAAAATCACAGAGTTTTTAAATGTCATTGGTGCCCATCAAGCACTGCTTCGATTTGAAGATGTCCGCATTGTTCGAGACATGAGAAACTCGGTGAATCGTCTGGTGAACTGTGAAACAGCCAATCTTAACAAAACAATTGGTGCCGCACTCAGACAGGTAGAGAATATTCGCTTTATTGATGATAAAATAGGCTTAGATGCTTTACCGGATAAACTAAGGGAAATCGCCAAGCTTAGAGTCGAATATCAAGATGTCACGTTAAAAGAGCTAGGTGAAATGGTATCAAGTGGTACCATCAGCAAATCGGGTATCAATCATCGACTACGTAAGCTAGATCAAATAGCTGAGCAATTAAGAACTGGTCAACCGTTTTCACTAAAATAAAAATAAAAAATTTAAAGAAGAGAAGAGGAGATTACTATGGTTGAAAAGCAAGTAGAAGTAAATCTTAAAACAGGTTTACAAGCACGTCCAGCTGCATTATTTGTTCAAGAAGCAAATCGTTTTGCATCTGATGTGTTTTTAGAAAAAGACGGCAAAAAAGTAAACGCAAAAAGTATTATGGGACTCATGAGCTTAGCGGTTAGCACTGGTGCAGTTATTAATTTAATTGCAGAGGGGAACGACGAGCAAGAGGCTGTTGAAGCTTTAGCGAAGTTTGTGCAACAAGAAGGGTAATTTGTTAGAAGAAGCAGACATTGATTATAATGTCTGCTTTTTTTTTATGTTTTTGGGGGAAGTGTGGGAGTACTGTCTCGATAGTGTGAGAATCGGGACAATCATAGGGGAGGAAAGGGAAGATGTGTCTCGATAGTGCGGGAATCGGACACAAATCGTGTAGGGAAGAGAAGGTGTGTCTCGATTGTGCAGGAATCGGGACACAAATAGGATAGGGAAGAGAAGATGTGTCTCGATAGTGCGAGAATCGGGACACAAATCGTGGAGGGAAGTCAAGTCCAGAATATTGTGTAAATTTAATACAATGTTTTCAACTACTACATTTGGATATGTGTATTATCCCCTACATTTTTTTTTGCGTAAATTCCATGGGCTTTCACTTACATATCCAGGGAAGGCTGTCAAAGGTTCCTCACTTTGACAGTCTTTCCTGGATATGTGATCATTCCATAATGGAAGCTACGAAAAAATTAGCATCTTCTTATAGATTTTGTAGAGTAAACAGATTCTTGGTATTCCATTAAAACAGCTCCTACTAAACGAAAAGCAGATTGTGTGTTTGGGAAGATACGAATAACTCTTTCTCTTCTTCGTACTTCTTGATTTAATCGTTCAAGAGAGTTCGTACTTCGTATATGAGGGCGCATATTCACTGGATGATTCATATATTGAATGGTATCTTCGAACCCTTCATCGAAAATAGTAAGAGCCTTTTCGTACTTTGGATTATTTCCAAATTGAGTCATCAGTTCATTCTTAAAGGTTCTGATATCTTCAACAGTGATTGCCTCAAACACACGCTTGATCATCATACGAATATCAGCTGAATCCTTTTTGGGCAACTTTTCAATAATGTTCCTTTTAAAATGAACATTACACCTTTGCCAGCTAGTACCTAAAAATTCACGTTGTATGGCTTTTTGTAAGCCTTGGTGAGCATCTGATATCACTAGTTTCGGAGACTGAAGTCCTCGTGATTTTAGCTGTTGAAGGAAGCGACTCCAACTCTCGTAATTCTCTGCATGATCAATACTTAGACCAAGTATTTCACGCTGGCCCTTATCTGTAATAGCTGTGGCAATATAAACAGCCTTTGAGACCACCTTATGGTGTTCTCTCACTTTGATATACATGGCATCTACAAAAAGATAGGGATAATATTTGACGTTTAAAGGACGCTTTGCCCAATCATTTACGATTGGATCTAATTTCAAGGTCAATGAAGAAACAAACGATTTTGAGACAGATTTACCACATAGCTGTTCAACTATTTGTGTTACCTTGCGTGTTGAGACCCCATTAATAACCATTTCCAACATGGAGATCACTAAAGCTTGATCACATCTAGCATATTTTTCAAAAACTGTAGTCGAAAACTCACCATCACGAGTTCTCGGCACCTTGAGTTGTATCTTGCCGATACTCATAATTAATTCACGTTCATAGTAGCCGTTGCGATAGTCACGACGGGCTGCAGAGCGTTCATAAGAAGCAGCATGTAGATAATCATCTCTCTCTTTTTCCATAAACTCATTTAAGACCAAAACAATTGCTGATTTAACTACTGCATCAATATCAGAATTTAATACAGAATCTTTTAAAACTTCCAAATCTAGGTTAAACTGTAACTGGGTCATCTTATTCCTCTTTTCATGTTTATCGTAGCTGAAAACATTGTAGCCAAGAGTGAATAAAATGAACCCTTTTTCTTTTTACACAATTATACGGACTTAATCTGGAGGGAAGAGAAGGTGTGTCTCGATTGTGCAGGAATCGGGACACAAATAGGATAGGGAAGAGAAGATGTGTCTCGATAGTGCGGGAATCGGGACACAAATCGGGCAGGGAAGAGAAGATGTGTCTCGATAGTGCGGGAATCGGGACACGAATAGGGGAGGAAATAGGAATTGTGTCTCGATAGTGATGGAATCGGGACACAAATGGGAGAGAGAAGAGAGGATGTGTCTGGATAGTGCGGGAATCGGGACACAAATAGGATAGGGAAGAGAAGATGTGTCTGGATAGTGCGGGAATCGGGACACAAATCGGGCAGGAAAGAGATGATGTGTCTCAATAGTGCGAGAATCGGGACAAACAAAGGGGAGGAAAGAGAAGATGTGTCTCGATAGTGCGAGAATCGGGACACAAATAGGATAGGGAAGAGAAGATGTGTCTGGATAGTGCGACAATCGGGACAAACCCAGGGTAGGAAAGAGCACTTATGTCTCGATAGTACGAGAATCAGGACAAGACTAAACCAGGAAAGAGAAGATGTGACTCAATTACAAGAAAGAGCAACTGATCACATAAGACATAAGCTCCATCTCCTACCTCCGTGACTCAGTGCTTATATGCCCTCAATCTAAAACAAAAAAGCCCCAATCACTATCAAATCGGATTGGGACCTACTTCATCTAATCTTATTTACTTAACGTATTACGATCTAACACTTTGTCAATTAAACCATATTCTAACGCACGATCAGCAGTCATGAAGTTGTCACGCTCTGTATCGCGTTCGATAACCTCTAGATCTTGACCTGTACGATCAGAAAGAATTCTGTTTAATTTGTCACGTAAGAATAAGATACGTTTTGCAGCAATTTCAATTTCCGTTGCTTGACCTTGTGCGCCACCAAGTGGTTGGTGAATCATCACTTCACTGTTTGGAAGAGCATAACGTTTACCTTTTTCACCAGCTGCAAGTAAGAATGCACCCATTGAAGCAGCCATACCAATACAAATCGTTGATACTTGTGGTTTAATGAATTGCATTGTATCGTAGATTGCCATACCTGCTGTGATGGATCCACCAGGGCTGTTGATGTAAATTGAGATATCTTTTTCTGGATCTTCAGCTTCTAAAAACAGTAGCTGTGATACAATTGAATTTGCAACATTATCGTCGATGCCGCTTCCAAGCATAATGATACGGTCCTTTAAAAGACGTGAGTAAATGTCATAAGCACGCTCACCACGGTTTGTTTGTTCAATAACTGTAGGGATTAAATTCATTTCATATTCCTCCTTTATTTTAAGAAAGATTAGGTTTGTTCTAAAGGGTATAAGGTTTAATATGTAATCCTTTAGAACTTCACACATAAAACATGTTTTGAAATAGGTAAATCTTATGTATCTCCATCATACAACTATGGTCAATAAAGGTCAAACGAAAAGACCAATGCTTTACGATGAATTTTTAATTGCCATCATTGATGTCTATACTATACTATGTATGCGGTCACGATAACATGTAATCATGTTTCCCACATTTGTTGTTTTTCAAACTGAGTGAATACTTTTTTCGATACTTAATAGATCTTCTAAAATTGTGAATTTAACGGAATCATAAAAAAGACAGACCACAAAAGGCCTGCCGAAAACAAAAACGATTAAAATGGTTTCACGGTCATTAAAACAATTAAAATAACCGCTGATGCATGTAAAACATTATTAAATGGAATGAGCTGTTTTGCCAGTTTTGTATACTCTTCTGGTAACTCCTCACCTTCATGGTTTTCAAGCGACTTTAATTGTTGCTTTTCTTTTTTAGGGAGAATTCCAGCTGTGATTGGTTGAACAGCTATGTAAATAACAAGAGAAGCTATGTACCAAACTTCTTTAAAAAGATAAGGATTGATGATGGCCATAATAATTCCTGTAAGTAATAATGTGATGCTTCCCACCTTTGCGAACTTTTCAATGCCTTTAGAAACCTTATGAGCAAACTGAGCTTGTGATACAGTTTTTACATTGCTCATTAATACTGGCATACCAAATGTAGCCCCAAGCCCTACAACAGCCGCAACAAGATGGATAATCAATAAAAATGTGTAAATAGTCATGCTTTTTCTCCTCCTTTTTTACTACACCCTAAATTATACCTAAAATGTATAAAATTAGAACAACATTTTGTGAATTGATTTTTTGATTTTGTGTTGGAAATAATCACAGAAAAAGGCAGTTGAAATTAAGTTAAAGTTCCCGTATAATTTTCCATACTGATATATTAATGTGCGCTCGTAGCTCAGTCGGATAGAGCGGTGGTTTCCGGTACCACGTCTGCCGGGGGTTCGAATCCCTCCGAGCGCGTCACATGAAAGAAGCCTCCTGAATACGATATTTCAGGAGGCTTCTTTCGTTATGCCAACTATAAACTTTAAATTTTTACAAGCATGTATATCGTTTCCACCACTGACTGATAATGTAGTCGAGGAGGTGTGAGTATGTACGATGACCTATATGTAATAAACGGAAAAGCAGCCATTTTATCTTCTCTAATAAACGGTAATATTCCTACTGCCGAAGAGTGCAATTTAACCTCAGAAGATTTCGAAAAAATATGTGAAGAGATGTATGAAGAAGGGTTAATCCAGCGTACAAACCTTGGCAACGTGGTAAACGCAGAGGTATCAAATAAAGGTATTCACTTCTTTGATAATATCGCAAATTCACTAGAATAAGACTTTTCCCATTATAGATCGTTAGAAATTGTCAGGTTTGGGCTATTACCTTAAGCGCCAAACCTGACAAAAAAACGTATGATTTTATAATCCCGACATACTATGTAAAGACCAACAGTATGCTGTGAGGAATCGTTTTTTATTTCCAGTTTAATAAAAGTACTTGTCATAGAGACTACAATATTAGTAAAATAAACTGTAAGCGCTTACTCTTTGAAGGCATAGTGTAGAATGTGTTAGGGGGATTTTTAATGAGAATAGAGTTAGTGCAACATCAAGCCTTAAAACTAAATATGACTCAAGAATTGCAACAAGCCATTTCGTTATTGCAGTATTCCTCAGATGATCTTCTATCATATGTGCAAGAACTTACAATGGAAAATCCACTTATTGAAGTAAGAGAAAACGATCGTTCTCCATTTCGTCAGAAACCATCATCTTCTACTAAACAATCCTTTATAGAGAATACATTAAGAGAAAAAACAAGTTTACGAGAGCATTTGCGTCAACAGCTGATCGATTTTTCCTTAAATAAAAACGATCGTGCTTGCCTTGAGCTGTTAATTCAGGCAATTGGTTCAAATGGATATGTAAAGGACTCCCTTACAGATTTGTCTAGTGTGTTGGGTGTTAGTGAGGAGTTACTGGAGAGTAAACTATATTTCTTACAAAGCCTTGAGCCTGCAGGTATTGGTGCCCGTTCACTACAAGAATGTATTTTATTACAGTTAAGGCGTCTGCCTATTCGCAATGAGTTAGCTGAAATAATGATCTCTGAGCACTTTCGTTCATTTGCCGAGAAGTCTTGGAGAGATTTGTCAAAAAAGTTAAATATTAAGATTAGTAAGATACAAGAGATACATGATCTGGTTAAGCAGTTAGAACCGCGTCCAGGCTTAAAGTATGAGTCAGATGACTGCACATATGTAAAGCCCGATATGACAATTAAGCAGATTAATGGAGAGTGGCGAATACTTTATAATGATGAATTAATTCCCCAGCTACTCATAAGCAAGCCAATCGAATGCAGTGGTCCCTTTTCACTGGATGAAGAAGCTCAAAGCTATTATTCCAAAAAATTAACACAAGGAAAATGGTTGCAAAGAGCGATTGAGCAGCGAAAAGAAACGATGATTAATGTAATGAAAGTGATCATTCAAAAGCAACAAGATTTTTTTATTCATGGGAAAAGTCATTTAAAACCCTTAACATTAAAGGAAGTTGCTGATATTTTAGATATTCATGAATCAACAGTTAGTCGGACGGTGAAGGATAAGTTCATTCAAACTCCACATGGCTTAGTGATGATGAAAACATTTTTTACGAACAAGGTAGCTGAAGAAAATGGAGATATCTCCTCAGCTTCAGTGAAAATGAAGCTGAAAAAATTAATAGATTCAGAGAACAAGAAAAAACCTCTTTCAGACCAAAAAATAGCTAATGAGTTAAAAACCTTGTATGATATTAGTATTTCAAGGAGAACCGTAACAAAATATAGAGAGCAATTAAATATTCCAACATCAGCAATAAGAAAAGAGTATTAATACCAATTATCGAAATGGAAGTGCAGCAGTAAATGAAGAAAATAACCTTTTATTCAAAAGAGAACTGTTCATTATGTGAGAAAGGGTTAACGATCATACATGAACTAAAAAAAGAATTGGATTTTCACTATGAAGTGGTGGATATTTACAAAGATGATGTACTGCTGGAAAAGTTCCAAATCATGATTCCAGTGGTGGAAATAGATAATGAGGTTGTTTCTTATGGTATTTTGGATAAAGATTCCATAAGAAATCGCTTACTTTAAAAAGTCAATAAACATTTCTTGAATATGCAAATTTACCCTGTTAAAATAAAAGTTGTAGCAGGGAGATTTTTTTTTGAGTGGGTGGGACATAATAAGTCATAGCGGGACGAAATAGGTCCATATCGACTCAGAAAGGGATAGCAAATGAAATCACTTATAGAAGTACAAAGAAAATTATTGCCTGACCTGTTAACGGTTATGCAAAAACGCTATCAAATTCTTCAATACATACGATTAATGCAGCCGATTGGACGCAGAAGTCTCTCTACTAGTCTTGGCCTGAGTGAACGAATTCTAAGGAATGAAGTTCAGTTTTTAAAAGATCAGAATTTGATTGAGATCCACACATCAGGTATGACGTTAACAAACGATGGCACTTCTTTACTTATTAATCTCGAAGAAATGATGAAAGATGTTTTAGGATTATCTTCTTTGGAAAATACATTAAAGGAGAAGTTCCAATTAAACAGAGTTATCGTTGTTTCGGGTGATAGTGATCAATCTCCATGGGTAAAAAAAGAAATGGGAAGAGCATGTGTGACATGTATAAAAGAACGGTTAAATGGTAAAAATATCGTCGCCGTTACTGGTGGGACAACGCTCGTATCGGTAGCAGAAATGATGACACCTGATAGTAAAAACCGTGAAATATTATTCGTCCCAGCACGTGGAGGACTTGGTGAAACAGTGGAAAATCAAGCAAACACTATTTGTGCAAAAATGGCAGAGCGTGCAAGCGGAAATTATCGACTGTTACATGTACCAGATCAACTAAGTAAAGAAGCATATCAATCAATCATCGAGGAGCCTTCTATAAAAGAGCTTTTAGCGATTCTGAAATCCTCAAGTATGGTCATCCATGGAATAGGAGACGCTAAAACAATGGCAGAGCGCCGGAAAACTCCGGAGAAAGATTTCCTTAAAATTGAGCAAGGAAATGCTGTTGCAGAGGCATTTGGTTACTATTTTGATCAAGAGGGAGAAATAGTCCATAAAGTTCAAACTGTGGGAATTCAGCTTGATGATATTGATGAAGTACCTAATGTTATCGCTGTAGCAGGTGGTGCATCAAAAGCAAAGGCAATAAAGGCCTATATGAAACAAGGGTTAGACTCTGTCCTTATCACTGATGAAGGGGCAGCAAATGAGTTAATAAGGGACTAAACACCCCTGATTATATATGTTTCGCTTAAAAAAAGCGGAAGCGCCTTGCAAAGCCCCGACAAGCATAAGATGCAAGTGAATGGAAGACGTTCTCTGTCTTTTATTCACTTGCGGCTTATGACCTTGAGGGGCTAGGCGGTGAAGCTAGACAACTACACTAGGTATAAATTTTTTATACTGTTTAAGTGTTAAGTAAGGTGAAACAAACTTAATGTAAGTGTTCAAGGTACATAGCCTGAACAAAATTAAAGGAGGAAATTTATCATGGCAGTAAAAATCGGTATTAATGGTTTTGGACGTATTGGTCGTAATGTATTCCGTGCAGCTTTAAAAAATCCTAACGTTGACGTTGTAGCAGTTAATGACTTAACAGATGCTAACATGTTAGCTCATCTTTTAAAATATGATACTGTTCACGGAAAATTAGATGCAGAAGTTTCTGTTGACGGTAACAACCTTGTAGTTGAAGGAAAAACAATCCAAGTATCTGCTGAGCGTGACCCAGCGAAATTATCTTGGGGTGAGCAAGGTGTTGAAATCGTTGTTGAATCTACTGGTTTCTTCACTAAGCGTGCTGACGCTGCAAAACACTTAGAAGCAGGCGCTAAAAAAGTAATCATCTCTGCTCCAGCAAGCGATGAAGATATCACAATCGTTATGGGTGTTAACGAAGACAAATACGATGCAGCTAGCCACGATGTAATTTCTAACGCTTCTTGTACAACTAACTGCTTAGCACCATTCGCTAAAGTATTAAATGATAAATTCGGTATCAAACGTGGAATGATGACAACTGTTCACTCATACACAAATGACCAACAAATCTTAGATTTACCACACAAAGACTACCGTCGTGCTCGTGCGGCAGCTGAAAACATCATCCCAACTTCAACTGGTGCTGCAAAAGCTGTTTCTCTAGTATTACCTGAATTAAAAGGTAAATTAAACGGTGGAGCTATGCGTGTTCCAACTCCTAACGTTTCTTTAGTTGACTTAGTTGCTGAGTTAGACAAAGAAGTAACTGTTGATGAAGTAAACGCAGCACTTAAAGAAGCTGCTGAAGGTGATCTTAAAGGAATCCTTGCTTACAGCGAAGAGCCATTAGTATCTGGTGACTACAATGGTAACCCTCACTCTTCAACAATCGACGCATTATCTACAATGGTAATGGAAGGCCAAATGGTAAAAGTTATCTCTTGGTATGACAACGAAAGTGGTTACTCTAACCGCGTAGTTGACCTTGCTGACTACCTTGCTTCTAAAGGTCTTTAATTCTTAAAAGATAACGAAACTTTATAGCTATACTCAAATGGGGAAAGGGGAGTATCCCCTTTCCTCTTTTATTTTAGAAAAATAGGCTTTATACTAGTTTTGGTGTCTAGCTTCAGCGCCTAGACCCTCGATTCACAAGCCAATCCTCACATAAAAGTAAAGAACACCTTTCTGTGAGGCTCGTCTTGTGCTTGTCGGGCCTGAACGAGGCGCTTCCGCATTTCAAATTAGGAGGGCTTTCCATGAACAAAAAGTCAGTTAAAGACATTGATGTAAAAGGAAAAGTCGTCTTTTGTCGCGTTGATTTCAACGTACCGATGAAGGATGGACAAGTAACAGACGAAACACGTATTCGTGCGGCTTTACCAACAATCCAATACTTAAGTGAGCAAGGTGCTAAAGTTGTTTTAGCAAGTCACTTAGGTCGTCCAAAAGGTGAAGTAGTTGAAGAGCTTCGCTTAAATGCAGTAGCTGAAAAACTACAAGAGCTTTCTGGTAAAAATGTTGTGAAAACAGATGAAGCATACGGCGAAACTGTTAAAGCTGAAATCGCAAAATTAGAAGAAGGCGGACTTCTATTATTAGAAAACGTTCGTTTCTATCCTGGTGAAGAGAAAAACGATCCAGAATTAGCGAAAGCTTTTGCTGAATTAGCTGACATTTATGTGAACGATGCATTCGGAGCAGCACACCGTGCACATGCTTCAACTGAAGGTATCGCTAAACATATTCCAGCTGTTGCAGGTTTCTTAATGGAAAAAGAGCTTGAAGTTCTTGGGAAAGCTTTATCAAACCCAGAGCGCCCATTTACTGCAATCATCGGTGGAGCAAAAGTTAAAGACAAAATCGGTGTAATAGATAATCTGCTTAATAAAGTAGACAACCTAATCATCGGTGGTGGACTAGCTTACACATTCATCAAAGCTTTAGGTCATGATGTTGGTAAATCATTATTAGAAGAAGACAAAATTGACTTAGCAAAATCATACCTTGATCAAGCAAAAGAAAAAGGCGTTAACTTCTACATGCCTGTTGATGTTGTTGTAGCAGATGACTTCTCAAACGATGCGAACACTCAAATTGTATCAATCGATAGCATTCCAAGTGATTGGGAAGGTCTTGATGCAGGTCCAAAAACTCGTGAAATCTACGCTGACGTTATTAAAAACTCTAAGCTTGTCATCTGGAATGGACCAATGGGTGTATTCGAATTAGAAGCATTCGCTGGTGGTACAAAAGCAGTTGCAGAAGCATTAGCTGAAGCAAATGATACATATTCCGTAATTGGAGGAGGAGATTCAGCTGCCGCTGTAGAAAAGTTCAATTTGGCTGATAAAATGAGCCACATTTCTACTGGTGGTGGAGCTTCTCTAGAATTCATGGAAGGTAAAGAGCTTCCAGGTGTTGTAGCATTAAACGATAAATAAAAATCGAATGCGTTTTTCGCAAATGTAGATTTGTCGCGACATCTATTCTGCTGAAAAATTGCACTCGGAAGAGGACGGTGTAAAGAATGAGAAAACCAATTATCGCAGGTAACTGGAAAATGAACAAAGTTTCTTCAGAAGCAAAAAGCTTTGTAGAGGAAGTAAAAAGTCTAGTGCCTTCTGCTGAAAACGTTGACTCAGTAGTTTGTGCTCCAGCTCTATTTTTAGAAAGCCTTGTAGCTTCAACAGAAGGCAGTGACCTAAAAGTAGGTGCACAAAATATGCACTTTGAAGAAAATGGAGCTTTCACTGGCGAAATTAGCCCAGTAGCACTAAAAGATCTTGGTGTAAGCTATGTGATCTTAGGTCACTCTGAGCGTAGAGAAATGTTTGCTGAAACAGATGAAACAGTAAACAAAAAGACTCTAGCTGCATTCCAGCATGGTTTAACGCCAATCGTTTGTTGTGGTGAAACATTAGAAGAGCGTGAAGCAGGAAAAACAAATGATCTAGTAGGAGACCAAGTAAAGAAAGCTTTACAAGGTTTATCAGAAGATCAAGTAAAACAAACTGTTGTTGCGTATGAGCCAATCTGGGCAATCGGAACAGGAAAATCTTCTTCTGCTGAGGATGCTAACGAAGTATGTGCTCACATTCGTCAAGTGATTGCAGAGCAATTCTCTTCTGACGTTGCACAAGCAGTTCGTATTCAATACGGCGGTAGCGTAAAGCCTGCTAACATCAAAGAATATATGGCACAATCTGATATTGATGGTGCATTAGTAGGTGGAGCTAGCTTAGAAGCTCAATCTTTCCTTCAACTTTTGGAGGGTAGCAAAAATGAGTAAAGCACCAGTTGCACTAATTATTCTTGACGGCTTTGCTTGCCGCCAAGAAACGAAAGGTAATGCTGTTGCACAAGCGAAAAAGCCTAACTTTGATCGCTTTTGGAATCAATATCCTCATGCTCAATTAATCGCTTCAGGTGAGGCAGTAGGTCTTCCAGAAGGTCAAATGGGGAACTCTGAAGTAGGTCACTTAAATATTGGTGCAGGTCGTATTGTGTACCAAAGCTTAACACGTGTAAACGTAGCAATTCGCGAAGGTGAGTTTGCAAAAAACGACACGTTTGTTGAAGCTATTAATCATGTGAAAAACACAGGTAAAAATCTTCACTTATTCGGTTTGCTATCTGACGGTGGCGTTCATAGCCATATTCAACATTTATATGCCCTTTTAAAGCTTGCAGCAGATGAAGGCGTAAATAATGTTTACATTCATGGCTTCTTAGATGGTCGTGACGTTGGTCCAAAAACGGCAAAAGTTTACTTGGATGAACTTCAAGAAAAAATCAAAGAATACGGTGTCGGGGAAATTGCGACATTATCTGGACGTTACTACTCTATGGACCGCGATAAGCGTTGGGATCGTGTTGAAAAGTCTTACCGTGCCATGGTATACGGTGAAGGCCCAACTTACAGCACACCAGATGAGCTTGTTGCCGATTCTTATAACAATGGAATTTTTGACGAATTCGTCATTCCATCTGTTATGACAAAAGAAGACGGTTCACCAGTTGCAACGATTGAAGACAATGATGCGGTGATTTTCTATAATTTCCGCCCTGACCGTGCGATTCAAATTTCCAACACGTTCACAAATGAAGATTTCCGTTCATTTGATCGTGGTGAAAATCATCCGAAAAACCTACACTTTGTGTGTTTAACACACTTTAGTGAAACAGTCGACGGATATGTGGCATTCAAGCCAACTAATCTTGATAATACGCTCGGTGAAGTATTATCTCAAAATAATCTAACTCAACTTCGAATTGCTGAAACGGAAAAATATCCTCACGTAACATTCTTTATGAGTGGCGGACGTGAAGAGAAGTTTCCAGGCGAAGAAAGAATCTTAATTGATTCTCCGAAGGTTGCAACATATGATCTCAAGCCTGAAATGAGCGCCTACGAAGTAACGGACGCGTTACTTGGCGAAATTGCAGCTGACAAATTTGATGCAATACTTTTAAACTTCGCAAACCCTGATATGGTTGGGCACTCCGGAATGCTTGAACCTACAATCAAGGCAATCGAAACAGTTGATGAGTGCCTAGGAAAAATTGTGGACGCTATTGTTGCAAAAGGCGGTAAAGCGATCATCACAGCTGACCATGGTAACTCAGATGAAGTCGTAACATTAGACGGTGAGCCAATGACAGCTCACACAACAAACCCTGTACCTGTCATTGTGACACAAGAGGGAGTTACACTTCGTGAAGATGGTATTTTAGGTGACCTAGCACCAACAATGCTAGATCTACTTAATGTAGAAAAGCCTGCTGAAATGACTGGAACAACACTAATTAAAAAGTAATTTTAAATAAAGCAATCGGTTGTTTCTCCGAATGCCTCAAATCCGGCCTCTGACCTCCGATATCAAACAATGGATTGATGAAAAGGCAGAACTAAATCAAACTAAAAAATTCTTTATAAAAAAGGAGATTAAACAATATGCCATACATTGTAGACGTATATGCTCGTGAAGTATTAGACTCTCGTGGTAACCCAACGGTAGAAGTAGAAGTACACACAGAATCAGGCGCTATGGGACGCGCGTTAGTACCAAGTGGTGCTTCAACTGGTGAATATGAAGCAGTTGAGCTTCGTGACGGTGACAAAGAACGTTACCTTGGAAAAGGTGTTCTTCAAGCGGTTAAAAACGTAAACGAATTAATCGCTCCAGAATTACTTGGATTCGATGTTACTGAGCAAATCGCAATCGACCAAGCTTTAATCGAGCTTGATGGTTCAGAAAACAAAGGTAAATTAGGTGCTAACGCTATCCTTGGTGTATCTATGGCTGCTGCTCGTGCTGCTGCAGATTACCTACAAGTTCCTTTATACCAATACCTTGGCGGATTCAGCGCGAAAACTCTTCCAGTACCAATGATGAACATCGTTAACGGTGGAGAGCACGCTGATAATAACGTTGACATTCAAGAATTCATGGTTATGCCTGTAGGTGCTGAAAACTTCCGTGAAGCACTACGTATGGGTGCGGAAATTTTCCACAGCCTAAAATCAGTTCTTTCTGCTAAAGGTCTTAACACAGCTGTAGGTGATGAAGGTGGATTCGCTCCTAACTTAGGATCAAACGAAGAAGCTCTTCAAACAATTATCGAAGCAATTGAAAAAGCTGGTTACAAACCAGGTGAGCAAGTAATGCTTGCTATGGATGCTGCTTCTTCTGAGTTCTACAACAAAGAAGACGGTAAATACCATCTTTCAGGAGAAGGTGTTGTAAAAACTTCTGCTGAAATGGTTGACTGGTACGAAGAAATGGCTTCTAAATACCCAATCATCTCAATTGAAGACGGTTTAGATGAAAACGACTGGGAAGGTCACAAACTATTAACTGAACGCCTTGGCGGTAAAGTTCAACTTGTTGGTGATGACTTATTCGTTACAAACACGAAAAAACTTGCTGAAGGTATTGAAAAAGGAATCGGTAACTCAATCCTTATCAAAGTTAACCAAATCGGTACACTTACTGAAACATTCGAAGCAATCGAAATGGCTAAACGCGCTGGTTACACAGCAGTAATCTCTCACCGTTCTGGTGAAACTGAAGATACAACAATTGCTGACATCGCAGTTGCAACAAACGCTGGTCAAATTAAAACTGGTGCTCCATCACGTACTGACCGTGTTGCGAAGTACAACCAATTACTACGTATCGAAGATCAATTACAAGACGCTTCAAGATACGATGGAATTAAAACTTTCTATAACTTAAAGAAATAATTTAAGTTGAGTTGGAGAACTGCCGCGTGGTGCGGCAGTTTTTTTGTGGTGTATGAAAGATAGGGAGTGCGGGAAACTTTGGGTACCATAATCTGTACTGCATGCGCGAAACCTGTTTTGCTCGTGAGGCTTCGTACTGGAATGTGGAAGCTGGCAAAGGAAGGAGCTCGGTTTTTGTCTGAAATTGTCTAATCACGGATAAAAGCCCAGAACCGAGGATAAGACTCTTGAAATCGCGGATAAAAGCCCAGAACCGAGGATAAGCCTCTTGGAATCACGGATAAAAGCCCAGAATCGCGGAAAGCCCCTTGAAATAGCGGATAAACAGATTTTTTACCCGGAACTAGAAGGATTTTCTCAAAAAATATTGAATACATACATCAAAACTACATATGGAGTGAAAAAATGATCATAAAACACCGTGAAAAGCCCCGTATTATCGTTCAATTAGAAGCGTTACTTCCACGGATACCCGAATACCATCCAACTTTGCCGATCATTACTGAAGAGTACAACAAGAGAATGGCTGGTTATAAAGGGGAGCAGTCCATTGACTATCCGCTCAGCTACCTTGATGAAAAAAACTACTTTGTTTTTCACCATTTAAGATTAAAAACAGACAAACATTTCTTTCAAATGGACACGTTAATTTTCACTAACAAAATGGCGATTATCCTCGAGATAAAGAATTTCTCCGGAACTATTTATTTTGATCCTAAATTTAAACAACTTATTCAAACAAAAGACGGGAAAGAGATTGCCTATGCTTATCCATTGACTCAGCTTGAACGTCAAAAGTCTAACTTAAAAGAATGGTTGTGTATCAACAAATTAGAAAAATTAGAAATACAATCATTAGTCGTTATTAGTAATCCCTACACAATTATAACCACGTCCCCAGATGAACGTCATATTCACCACAAAGTGATCCACAAAGAAGAGTTACCTACTAAAATACTTCAATTAGAAAAATCCAAAACCACAAACCAATTAGAAGAAAAAGCTTTAAAAAAGATATTTAAATTATTACTAAAAAAACATACAGAAGGAGACTCCTCCATTCTAGAAAAATTTAATTTAATAGAAAGTAACCTTCTTAAAGGTGTCTTTTGTCCTAAATGTGCTGCACTTCCAATGGAACGTGTTAAAGGGAATTGGTTTTGTCCCAGTTGCAGGGCAAAAGATAAACATGCTCATATTAAGGCGGTTGAAGATTATCAACTTTTAATTAAGACAACAATTTCTAATAGGGAACTAAGAGAGTTTTTGAAGTTACATTCTTCTGACACTGCTACTAGACTGTTTCAGACTATGAATTTGAGGAGTACAGGGCAAAATAAAAATAGAATCTATTTCTTGGACAATCTGGAAAATGGGAAGCGTCAGTAACGATGGACGAAATTAGTTGAATCGCGGATAAAAGCTCCATCACCGCGGATAAATTCCGATAATCGCGGATAAAGGCTCCATCACCGCGGATAAATTCCAATAATCGCGGATAAAAGCTCCATCATCGCGGATAACCACCCATATTCGTGGTTAACCCACGAAATTACTAGTTAGCCTTAACAAAAAAATCTGTAAAAAGTCCTCCTTCTGCGTGCTTTACACTTTGCTCATATACAGAAACGTAAGTACATTTACCGTACATCCCCATTTGCATCAATGATTAACGGGGAAGTAACATTTCGTTTTGCTAAGAAAAAAACATATACAGATGAATGTTTTATTGTGAATCAAAAAGAAGTATGGTACATTTAAACTATCTATTTGTGCGCATTTCAGGAGGTGTCAACTCATGCATACAGCATTAATTATTCTACTTGTTATCGTTTCAGTTGCTTTAATTACAGTTGTGTTATTACAATCTGGTAAAAGCGCAGGGTTATCAGGGGCAATCTCTGGTGGAGCGGAGCAGCTTTTTGGAAAACAAAAAGCTCGTGGACTAGACTTAGTTTTACACCGTGCCACAGTCGTACTTTCTGTTTTATTCTTTGTTTTAACTGTTTTAGTAGCATATGTAGTTCAATAAATAATAAGTAAAGGGTCTGTAGAAACAGGCTCTTTTTTGTTTGGGGCTAGATGCTACTAAGCAAACAATTGTTCAAGAGCTAAAGTGTTTGATTAAATAGAAGTGTAAAGAATACATAGCTTAATGTTAGTTTAGTAATACTGATGGCATTTATGGGATAAACTAAATAAAAGATAGTAAGGAGTAGTAAGAATGAAAAGAGTTTTACCAAAGCCGTTTACATTTGAAGGCGGCGATAGAGCTGTTTTATTATTACATGGATTTACAGGGAACACAGCGGATGTTCGAATGCTGGCACGCTTTCTTAGTGAAAAAGGCTATACATGTCATGCACCACAGTATAAAGGCCATGGTGTACCGCCAGAGGAGCTCGTTCATACAGGGCCTGAAGATTGGTGGAAGGACGTACAAGAAGGGTATGAACATTTGAAAAATATGGGTTTTGAGGACATAGCTGTTGGGGGATTATCACTTGGTGGAGTTTTCTCATTAAAATTGGGTTACACTTTACCTGTAAAGGGAATTGTCCCAATGTGTGCACCAATGTACATTAAAAGTGAGGAAGTTATGTATCAAGGAGTTCTCGAGTACGCGAGAAATTATAAAAAGTTTGAAGGGAAGTCTCCTGAGGAAATAGAAGAAGAGATGAAGGAGTTTGAGAAGACTCCAATGAATACATTAAAAGCCTTACAAGAGTTAATTGCAGATGTCCGAAATAATGTAGACATGATCTATTCGCCAACGTTTGTGGCACAAGGTAGACATGATCATATGATTAACACTGACAGTGCAAACATCATCTACAATGAAGTAGAAAATGATCATAAGCAAATAAAGTGGTACGAAGAGTCTGGACATGTGTTAACACTTGATAAAGAACGTGATCAACTCCATGAGGATGTGTATCAATTTTTAGAAAGCCTTGATTGGTAAGGTTTTTTTAGAACGAGAAAAGGAGGATGAAAATGGATCAAGAAATTCAAGTACATATTGATAAGCTGCTTTCGTTTATGAAAGAGGAAGCTTATAAGCCCCTAACTGTTCAAGAGCTTGAGCAAGCATTTGGAATAGAGGATTCAACGGAGTTTAAAGACTTTGTGAAAGCATTAGTTGTTATGGAGGATCAGGGCCTCGTTGTAAGAACAAGAAGCAACCGTTACGGGTTGCCAGAAAAAATGAATTTAATTAAAGGGAAGCTAATTGGTCACTCAAAAGGATTTGCTTTTGTTGACCCTGAGGACACTGCTTTAGATGATATCTTTATTCCACCTACTGAATTGAAAACGGCTATGCACGGTGATGTTGTTATGGTCAGAGTCAGTGCAAGCACAGGTGGGACAAGACAAGAAGGAACGATTGTCCGTATTTTAGAGCGTGGAATAACAGAGGTTGTTGGTACTTATACGGAAAGCAAAAACTTTGGTTTTGTTGTTCCTGATGATAAAAAAATCGCCAATGATATTTTTATTCCTAAAAATGCATCAAAGGGTGCTGTAGAGGGACATAAGGTTGTTGTGAAATTAACAACTTATCCTGAAGGACGCATGAGTGCAGAAGGGGAAGTTATTGATATTCTTGGTCATAAAAATGATCCAGGTGTTGATATTTTATCCGTTATTCATAAGCACGGATTGCCAGGCCCATTCCCGGTTGAAGCACTCGAGCAAGCAAACGATGTTCCAGAGACGATAAAAGAAGAAGATCTTAAAGACAGACGTGATTTAAGGAACGAAACAATTGTTACAATTGATGGAGCCGATGCAAAAGATTTAGATGACGCAGTTACAGTAACAAAGTTAGATAATGGCCACTATAAGCTGGGTGTTCATATCGCTGATGTTAGTCATTATGTAACAGAGCAATCACCAATTGATCGCGAAGCATTAGACCGCGCAACAAGTGTGTATCTTGTTGACCGTGTGATTCCAATGATTCCACATCGTTTATCAAATGGAATTTGTTCTTTAAATCCTAAAGTGGATCGTTTAACACTTTCTTGTGAGATGGAAATCGATGAAAAAGGAACAGTTGTTAAACATGAAATTTTCCAGAGTGTGATAAAAACAACAGAGCGTATGACGTACTCTGATGTAAATAAAATTTTAGAAGACCGCGATGAAGAGCTTCTAAAAAAATATGAAAGTCTTATTCCAATGTTTGAACAAATGGGTGAGCTTGCAGCAGTACTGCGCCAAAAGCGTATGGAGCGTGGTGCCATTGACTTTGATTTTAAAGAAGCAAAGGTGCTTGTCGACAAAGAAGGAAAGCCAACGGAAGTTGTGATTCGCGAACGCTCAGTAGCAGAGCGTCTTATTGAAGAGTTTATGCTGCTTGCCAATGAAACAGTAGCAGAGCACTTCCATTGGATGAATGTACCGTTTATATATCGAATTCATGAAGATCCAAATGCTGAAAAACTACAAAAATTTCTTCAGTTCATTACGAATTTTGGGTACTCAGTAAAGGGTGCAGGAAATGAAATTCATCCAAGAGCATTGCAAGATATTTTAGAAGAAGTACAGGGTAAACCAGAAGAAACAGTTATCTCAACAGTTATGCTCCGTTCAATGAAACAGGCGAAATACGATCCAGAAAGCTTAGGTCACTTTGGACTAGCTACGGAGTTTTACACACATTTTACATCACCAATTCGTCGTTATCCTGATTTAATTGTGCATCGTTTAATCCGCACATATCTAATAGAAGGAAAAGTTGATGAAGAAACTCGTGCACATTGGGCGGAAAGCTTACCTGTGATCGCTGAACAATCCTCCAACATGGAACGAAGAGCGGTAGAGGCAGAGCGTGAAACAGATGAACTGAAAAAAGCGGAGTACATGCTTGATAAAATTGGCGAAGAATATGACGGTATGATCAGTTCTGTTACAAACTTCGGTATGTTCGTGGAACTTCCAAATACAATAGAAGGTCTTATTCACGTCAGCTATATGACAGATGATTATTACCGGTATGATGAGCAACATTATGCGATGATTGGTGAACGTACTGGTAATGTCTACAGAATTGGTGACGAAATTACTGTACGTGTAGTAAATGTAAACAAAGACGAGCGCGCTATTGATTTCGAAATTGTTGGTATGAAAGGGACAAGAAGACGTCCTGAAAAAGACAAACCAAAAGTCATCATTGCTGGTAAAGGAAGAAAAGATTCCAATGGTCGTGGCGGCGGTAATAACAGCAAAACACGTGGAAATGACAAAGATGGCGAATGGTCAACACGTCCTCCTCGTAAAAAGAAGAAAAAGCACTTTGAAAATGCACCAAAAGCAAAACGTAAGAAAAAACGCTAATGATCTGAAGGGACTGACAATCCTTAGTGTCAGTCTCTCTTTAGCTCTATTTATTGAGTTACAGTCCAATTTTTGCTAAAATAGAACGTATCGCTAGATCGAGGGGAGTGAACACAATGCCAAAAGGTATGGGAAAAGTAGTCGCCCAAAACAAAAAAGCAAATCATGACTATTCAATAGAAGAAACATTTGAAGCTGGCATTGTCCTTCAAGGTACGGAAATTAAATCAATTCGTAATGGACGTGTAAACTTAAAGGATTCCTATGCACGTATCGATCGTGGAGAAGTATTTCTATTGAACATGCACGTTAGCCCGTATGAACAAGGAAATCGCTATAATCACGATCCACTAAGACAAAGGAAGCTATTACTTCATAAGCGTGAGATTGTGAAACTAATTGGTGCAACCAAAGAAGAAGGTTATGCCCTTGTTCCTTTAAAGATGTATCTGAAAAATGGTTATGCAAAGGTGCTAATCGGTCTTGGTAAAGGGAAAAAGAAATACGATAAACGTGAAGATCTGAAGAAGAAGGAAGCAAAGCGTGATATCGAACGTGCCTTTAGAGAACGTCAAAAAATGTAGTGGGAAAACCTTACAATTGCATTTTTGAGCCAGTCTGATATAATAAGTTTTGTAAGACAGTCAACTTACTTTTTAAAAACTTAATAAGCAATTAAGCTTACCTATCTTTAAACTTCCCGTATTCCCTAGCTGGTATATACGGCTTACATGGGGACGTTACGGATTCGACAGGGGTAGTTCGAGCTTAGGTTGCGGGCCGAAGGGATCGTCTTCGTAAAAACGTCACGCCAATAATAACTGGCAAATCTAACAATAACTTAGCTTTAGCAGCTTAATAACTGCTTAGCTGTTCCTCCCTCCATCGTCCATGTGGTAGGGTAAGGGACTCACTCTTAGTGGACTACGCCTAATTCCTCCGTCTGGGGATGATGGAAGAGACCAATCAGACTAGCTGCTCTGACGCCTGTCGATAGGCATATGAGTTAGCGAAACCGCGAATATATCGACTACGCTCGTAGACGCTTAAGTGCCGATATGTCTGGACGTGGGTTCGATTAAGTATTAGTCGCCTTATGTGGTAACACATAAGTGAAAATTCGGCTTTATCGGTGAAACCTAAGTCACTCATTGTGATAGGGCAATGCCGAGCGGTATGTGGAGTAATCCAACAGCCGTGTATCGACTTATAGGCTATCAAGTATTTGGTAGTACTAGGATACGAAAATCTGCCTGAAACTCAGGTAAATCTACTTTTCGTATAAGACGCCGAAGGACCTTAAAGAGGTTCAAGATATAGTCAGTGCCATGACGAAAGCATGGAATAGCATGTCCCACCGTCTCCACCAAATACAAATTTGGTGGTTTTTATTTTGTCTTTTAATCAGTTTTCAAAAAATGCTTTTTCAAAAGCTAACTTTTGTTCTAAACGCTCCTTACTGTATTTACCGTTTCTAATTGTGACATTATCGTAGTGATCTATAATCTATAGTGCACGTTTTCTTTTTAAAGGGACTCTTAAATACGGTAAAACAAGGGTAAGTATACTAATAACCTTTTCTTTTTTCTTTATGTTTAAAGTAAAAGAATCCTTATGTTTTTCAGGATTATAATTTTTTTTATTGCTAATAATTTCTCCAGTCAAAGATTTAGTGTAAATTAATAGTTCTTTGTCTGTGGATGCAATTGTAATACAAGGTCTCCGATGTTCATTTTTATGAATTCTAGTTAGTGTGATTGATCCCTCACCATCGATAATACCAGCTAAATATGCTGCTTCCCATGCCTTCATATGTATCACCGCCATTATTCAAGTTAAGAACATGTGTTCCTGTTAACTTGATTTTATTATATTCTTCATCTCCTTTCAATGCTTACATCGAATAAATGTTGATGTTCTAGAAACGCAAGAAAAGTTTAATCAGTTATCAAAATCAAGAAATGAAACTTTCTCGACACTAGGAGGAACAGTCTTAATCAAGCAAAGAATATAGAATTGCTTCATTAGTATTTGATGTATTTAATTATCTTTTATAATGAAGAGTATCTATCATAATAAAATAAATGTTTTCATGGAAGTTGACATAGGTGATGATGGATGATAAGATATTACTTGTCGTTAATTAAGGCGATATGAAGACAAAAAAGATTTAAAAACACCATTGACTTCTGCGAAGTGAAATGGTAAGATAATATTTGTTGCTACAAGATATGATATTAATTTTTCTTTCTAAGAAAAATGGTTCATAGAAGTTGACAACAAAGAAAATGTTTGATACAATAATTTTTGTCGCTGATAAAGTAATCAGCTAAAGTAGTTCTTTGAAAACTAAACAAAACAGAAACGTCAACGTTTTAAAAGATTTAATTATGAGCTATATCAACTCTTTATTGGAGAGTTTGATCCTGGCTCAGGACGAACGCTGGCGGCGTGCCTAATACATGCAAGTCGAGCGAACCAATGGGAGCTTGCTCCCTGAGGTTAGCGGCGGACGGGTGAGTAACACGTGGGTAACCTGCCTGTAAGATTGGGATAACTCCGGGAAACCGGAGCTAATACCGGATAACATTTTGAACCGCATGGTTCGAAATTGAAAGATGGTTTCGGCTATCACTTACAGATGGACCCGCGACGCATTAGCTAGTTGGTGAGGTAACGGCTCACCAAGGCGACGATGCGTAGCCGACCTGAGAGGGTGATCGGCCACACTGGGACTGAGACACGGCCCAGACTCCTACGGGAGGCAGCAGTAGGGAATCTTCCGCAATGGACGAAAGTCTGACGGAGCAACGCCGCGTGAACGATGAAGGCCTTCGGGTCGTAAAGTTCTGTTGTTAGGGAAGAACAAGTACCAGAGTAACTGCTGGTACCTTGACGGTACCTAACCAGAAAGCCACGGCTAACTACGTGCCAGCAGCCGCGGTAATACGTAGGTGGCAAGCGTTGTCCGGAATTATTGGGCGTAAAGCGCGCGCAGGCGGTTTCTTAAGTCTGATGTGAAAGCCCACGGCTCAACCGTGGAGGGTCATTGGAAACTGGGGAACTTGAGTGCAGAAGAGGAGAGTGGAATTCCACGTGTAGCGGTGAAATGCGTAGAGATGTGGAGGAACACCAGTGGCGAAGGCGACTCTCTGGTCTGTAACTGACGCTGAGGCGCGAAAGCGTGGGGAGCGAACAGG